>JAWOIR010000418.1:0-7514 GCA_046484545.1 Anaerolineales bacterium | reverse complement strand
CCGCCTGATGGACGCCTGCGGACGCGAGTTCGCGCGCATCTTCAAAGACCTGGGCGCGACCAAAATCCTGACCGCCGAAATCTCCGGCATTGCCCCGGCCGTCACCACCGCCATTCACCTCGGCCTGCCGGTCGTCTATGCCCGCAAGACCAAACCCGTCACCATGCCCGACCAGGTCTTTTTAACCCTGGCCCCCTCGCATACCAAAGGCCGCATGGTCGAATTGATTGTCTCGCCCGAATACCTGTCGCATGGCACCAAAGTGCTCATCATCGACGACTTCCTGGCCAGCGGCGCCACCATTCTCGGACTGGTGCGCCTGGCGCAGACCGCCGGGGCCGAAATCGTCGGCATTGGCGCGTTAATCGAAAAAACCTTCGAGGGCGGGCGCGATCTGCTCTCCAGCCTGGGCGTGCCGATCGAATCGCTGGCAAAAATCTCCTCGCTGGAAGGCACTACAATTCAATTTGCGGATTAAATGGATTTTCTCTACCGTCTGGCCCGGACACCCCCCGGGCGTTTTCTTATACGATTGCTTTTTACGCGCATGACCTTCGCCCTACCCGTATCCCGCCTGCGTGAGACTGAAACGTTGCTGGCTTTTTGGCATCCCAAACCGGCCTACAAGTTTCACGTCATCCTGACGCCCAAACGCCCCGCCGCAACCCTGACCGAACTCGACCCAACCGACAGCGCCTTCCTGACAGATTTAATGAGCGTTGTTCAATCGCTGGTCAAAGAGTACAAACTCGAACAAGGCGGCTACCGGCTTATCGTCAACGGCGGTGAGTATCAGGATTTTCCGCATTTGCATTTTCATTTGATTGCTGATGTCGAAGGTCAAAAGTCAAACGTCTCCTGACCTTCGACCTTCGACTTTCGACCTTTGACTTTCCAACCTTCAAAGTTCAACTTTTGGACACTCCCATGAAAAACTCCATCGCCATTCTCGATTTCGGTTCGCAATATGCCCAACTGATTGCCCGGCGGGTGCGCGAGGCGCAGGTCTATTGCGAACTCTTCCCCTGGGATGCGCCGCGCGAGAAAATCATGTCCATCCAGCCCAAAGCCTTTATCCTGTCGGGTGGGCCGAACTCGGTTTATGCGCCGGGCGCGCCGTTTATTCAGGATTTCATCCTCGAAAGCGGATTACCCATTCTCGGCATTTGCTACGGAATGCAGGCCCTGACCCACGCCCTGGGCGGCAAAGTGGACGCCTCGGCCCACCGTGAATACGGCCATGCCACGGTTGAACCTTTGGCAGAAAACCCGCTGTTGGGTGGCGATTCTTTCCAGGTCTGGATGTCGCACGGCGATAAACTGACCGAACTTCCGCCCGGCTTCAGCGCCCTGGCCAAGAGCGGCAACAGTCCCTTCGCCGCCATGGCCGACCGGGCGCGAAAATATTATGGATTGCAATTCCACCCGGAAGTTAATCACACCGTCGGCGGCGCGGACATCATCCGCCGCTTTGTGACCGATATCGCCGGGGTAGTGCCGGATTGGACGCCGCAGTCGATTATCGACGAGTCGGTGGCGCGAATCCGCGCGCAGGTGGGTGGGGCGCGGGTGCTGGCGGCGGTTTCGGGCGGAGTCGATTCGTCGGTGGCGGCGGCGCTGGTTCATAAGGCCATCGGCGACCAGTTGGTGGCGGTCTTTGTCGATACCGGCTTGCTGCGTAAAAATGAAGGCGCGCAGGTGGCGGAGGCTTTCCGGGGGATGCTCGGCGTCGAACTGGTGGCGGTGCAGGCGGCGCAGGAATACTTTTCAGCGTTGGCTGGCGTCACAGAACCGGAGAAAAAGCGTAAAATCGTCGGTGAGAAGTTCATCCGCATCTTTGAGCGCGAGGCCAAAGCGGTCGGACAGCCGAAATTTTTGGTGCAGGGCACGATTTATCCCGATGTCGTTGAGTCGTCCGCGCCAGACCGTAACAAGGCCGATAAAATCAAGACCCATCATAATGTAGGCGGTCTGCCGGATGATATGCAGTTCGAACTGGTTGAGCCATTGCGCTATTTGTTCAAGGACGAGGTGCGGGCGGTGGGTGAAGCGCTTGGATTGCCGTCTGAGATGGTTTGGCGGCAGCCGTTTCCGGGTCCGGGCCTGACCGTGCGCTGCCTGGGTGAAGTGACCCCCGAAAGGGCCGAGCGGCTGCGCGAAGCGGATGCCATCCTGATTGAAGAATTATCCACCGCCGGGCTGTTGGGCAAGGGCGCTGGCACGAGCCAGGCTTTTGTCGTCCTGCTGCCGGTGCGTTCGGTGGGTGTAATGGGCGACCAGCGCACGTATCAGGAAGCCTGCGCCATTCGCGCGGTGTTGACCGACGATTTTATGACCGCCGATTGGGCGCGTATTCCGTATGACGTTTTGGCGCGGGTTTCGAGCCGGATTGTCAACGAGGTGCGCGGCATCAACCGGGTGGTGTATGATATTACCAGCAAACCTCCCGCGACGATTGAGTGGGAGTAGTGTAAGGCAAAATGGCATTTTGCCCAACGAAGGAGTCCCCATGTCCGAAGAATCCCGACCGATTGCCCCGCCGCCGATCCACCCGATGGCTGCTTTTGCCACGATTGCGCTGGACGGCATCTTCTTTTTCTTCTTCATCGAAGCCGTCAATCCGCTGGCCGCGCTCGGAATTGGCGCGCTCGGCTTCGCGGCGGTGACGATGGTGCAGCGCCATCTTGATAATGACACCTGGGGCGCCGCGCTCGCCAAAGGACTGGTGATGGGCATCATTGCTGGGGTTCCCTACCCGGTGGCTGGCACGGCGGTTGGCCTGCCACTGCTGGCCTGGGCCGGCATCAGCCGCTGGACGCGCGGCAACAACCAGCTTGTCGACGAAGCCGCCAAACGTCCGCGCCTGCTGAAAGGCGATGATTCCTGAGGAGCATACGATGGATATTGGTGAGGTCATCAAGAAATCCTGGGAAATTATCTGGAAACATAAAATCCTGTGGGGGTTTGGCATCCTGGCCGGTTGTGTGGATGGTGGCGGGGTGGATGGCGGCGGCGCCAGGAACGCCGGCCTTCGAGGGTCGATGGGTGAAATTGGCCTGCCCTTCCTGAGATTCCTGGACGACCTGCCCGTTACGATTGAGAGGGTTGTCGCATCCCCGCAGGAATATATCGGCACGGCCTCCCTGCTGGTGATGGGACTTTGTGTTTTCTGGCTGGCCTTGCTCCTGCTCGGCACCATCGGGCGCATCGGCGTGATTCGCGGAGCATTACAGGCAGACAAGTCTATTGAGCCGCTCCATTTTGCCGATTTGTGGCAAGATGCCATGCACTATTTCTGGAAGGTGCTCGGCCTATGGGCGATGGTGTGGCTGGCGGGTTTTGTCTTGCTGGCCGCCACAGGCGCGTTTGTTGTGCTTGTCTATTCCCTTTCTGCGCTAGTGATTATGCTCTGTCTGCTCTTCGCGCTTTGTTTCGTGATTCCACTGGCAATTTTCGTCAATCTCATTTTTGAGCAGGCCACCATTGCGCTCATTAAAGAAGAACACGGCGTTATCGAATCGCTCCAGCGCGCCTGGGGCGTTATCCAGGCCAACCTGGGCATGTATATTTTGATGGTCTTCCTGCTCTTCATTGTGCAGTTGGCGGTTGGTTTCCTGGCTGCGCTGCCCTTAAACTTGGTTGCTGTTCCGATATTTTTCGCAGATTTTCTGATGCTTTCCAGTGATGCAAATCTTTCCCTTTTCATCCTGAGCCTGTGTTTTATGGTATATATGCCGATACTGCTTGTCCTGAATGGGGCTTTACGCGCCTATATCTGGACAGCCTGGACGCTGACCTTTAATCGCCTGTCTGCCGCGCCGCTTATATAATGCCCGCGGCTATAAAATCTTGAATGTCTCTTAGACCCCACCTCTCCCGTCTGTTTATCATACTTTCTTTGCTTGGCCTGGTTTTGCCGCAAGCGGCCCTTGCGCAAGGTCAGGCGTCTGCGGTGCTGTACGGAGTCGCTGTCGAGGATTTCCCGCGCATCAGCGGCTTCCTCGATATTTACGACGAGCAGGGTCAGTTCGTGCGCGGACTCAACCCGGGCAATTTCTCCCTGCTCGAAGATGGAAAGACCATCCGACCCAGCCAGGTGGAACTGCGCGAAATTCCTTTGCAGATTGTGGTGGCGGTCAATGCTAGTTCAGCCCTGGCCGTGCGCGACGGGCAAGGCCTTTCGCGCTACGACAAAGCCGCCGCCGCGCTGGCAGATTGGGCTGCCTCGCGTCCGGCAGATAGCGGGGACAATCTCAGCCTGACCTGGAACGGGGGAATCGTCGCCTCACGCGTGACGCCGCTGACCTGGCGCAATCGCCTCGAGTTGTTCGACCCACAATTACGCGCCTCGACCTCTGACCTTTCTGCCCTTTCATATGCCCTCGATGCCGCTCTGGACATGCCCGTCCCGCCCGGCGGCAAGCGCGCCATCCTGCTGCTCTCCGATCACATAGACAATCAGAGCATTCCGGTCCTCGACGACCTGACCGCGCGCGCCAACCTGGCCGGAGTGCGCGTCTTTGTCTGGATACTCGATTCGCCCGACCTTCTCGACCATCCCGGCGCGCAGGCCCTGCGCCAAATGGCCGCCGCAACCGGCGGCAGCGCGTTTGATTTTACCGGTATAGAAACCTTGCCCGACCCTGAAACCTGGTTCGATACCCTGCGCTGGGGCTACGCCTTCGCTTATGATTCGGCCATTCGCGCCAGTGGACAGTACACCTTGTCTGGCCTGGTCTCGGCGGACGGACTTTCGCTTGGCACCAATGGCGTCAGTCTGTCGCTGAATGTCGAACCGCCGAATCCGATTTTGCTCGCCCCACCCGCTGAAATTGTGCGCCAAAATCTGGAGGACCCCTTCGACCTGGATGCCAGCCTGCCTACCCAGCAAAGACTTGAAATCTTGGTCGAATTTCCGGATGGCAATGAGCGTCCGCTCACCCGCGCTGCCCTGTATGTGGATGACGAACTGGTGCAGGAGAACACCTCCCCGCCTTTTGAACTGTTTACTTGGGATTTGCGCGAGTACATCTTTAGCGAACAACACACCTTGCGGGTCGAAATTACCGACTCACTCGGCCTGAGCAGTGTTAGCGTGTCCACCCCGGTTGATGTCGTGGTTGTCCAGCCGCCCGGCGGTATTTTGGGAATCATCTTGCGCAACCAGGTTGCCCTGCTGACGACAGCGGTCATCCTGGCGGGCTTTGTCCTTTTGCTGGTCATTTTCTTTGGCGGGCAAAAGACCTTCGCGCGAATCGCCGAACGCCGCCGCATCCGCGCCCGCCAACTCGACCCGGTTACGCAGCCGCTCAAGGCCAAGGATGAGCCACCCTCCAGCCCGAAGGCCTCCAAAAATCCCTTCCCCTGGCTACGACGCAAGTCTCCGCCGCCGCCGGCCTACCTGGTCAGGCTGACCTCCGACTTGCAGCCCGCTCCCGGCAGCGACCCGATTGCCCTGTCCGTGCCGGAGATGACCTTCGGCGCAGACCCGACCCAGGCTACCAATGTGCTGGGCGATGCCTGCATTGCGCCGCTCCACGCCCGTATTGTGCGCAATGACAAGGAATTCCTGCTCAGTGACAATAACTCTGTTGCTGGAACGTGGTTAAACTATGAGTCTATCCCCCAAGAGGGGTGTATCCTCGCACATGGCGATGTGGTAAACTTTGGCAAATTAACCTATCGCTTTGTGCTTGGCAAACCACCCAAACCCCAAAAACCAACGCTCACCCCTCTCTAACGCGCATGATACGCACCGACCAGGCCCATATTTTTGTTGCTGCCCAAAGCCATCCTGGCCAATCTGGCAAAAACAACGAGGACAATTTTGCCATTTCGGCTTATACGCTCAGCCAGCACAACCCGATGCCGGTTGTCATCGCGGTTGTCTCGGATGGGATTGGCGGGCATCGCGCGGGGGAAGTCGCCTCGGCGATGGTCGTCAACGGGATGAGCGAAACCGCCGTCAAAGCCACCGGGGGAAATCCGTTGGCGCTTTTCCAGGAAAGTTTCTACCGTATCAGCGAAGAAATCTTCAAACAGGCCGAACAAGATGCCACCCGCAAGGGTATGGGCGCGACTGCTTCGTGTGCCTGGATTTTAGGGGATGTGCTTTACATTGCCTACGCCGGGGATTCGCGCATTTACCTGGCGCGTGAGTCCAAAATCCGCCAGATTAGCCGCGACCATACCTGGGTGCAGGAAGCCCTTGAAAAGGGTATCCTGAGCGATTCGCAAATTAAGACCCACCCCAATCTGCATGTCATCCGCCGCTATCTCGGCTCCGAAACCCCGTCCGAACCCGACCTGCGCCTGTTCCTGTCCGAAGAAGACAGCGACGAGAAGGCCAAAGCCAATCAGGGCCTCTTGCTCCAGCCGGGTGATGTGGTCGTATTATGCACCGACGGCCTGACCGATTTGGTCAGCGACGCCGAAATCCTTGACCTTTTGCGGGGCAAAACCCTCAACCAGGCTGCCCTGGCGATGATTGACCTTGCCAACCAGCGCGGCGGTCATGACAACATCACCGTCCTTCTGCTTGGTATGCCCTTTGACAAAAAACAGCACAAACCCGGCTGGGTGATGGGTTAAGATTTTCAGGAGGACTTTCATGCCCCACACCTCGTTTGCCACCACCACGCGCGGCCTGAACCGCGACTTGCCCCCCATGCGCCTGTACGAGCGCGCCAAGAAACTTGGCATCTGGAATCCGTCTGAGATTGATTTTTCGCAGGATAAGGATGACTGGGCCAAACTGACCGCCGAGGAAAAGGATTTAATCTGGCGTCTGCTGGGTCTCTTCGTTTCGGGGGAAGAAGCCGTCACCCTTGACCTGCTCCCGTTAATAGGGGTAATTGCCGCCGAGGGCCGCATCGAGGAAGAAATGTACCTGACGACCTTCCTGTTCGAGGAAGCCAAGCACACCGATTTCTTCCGCCGCTTCCTCGACGAAGTCGCCGATGGCCGCCTGGATTTGGAAACCTATCACAGCGACAATTACCGCTTCATTTTCTACGAAGCCCTGCCCGATGCCCTGCTCGGACTGCAAAGCGACCACTCCCCTGCGGCGCAAGTCCGCGCTTCGGCGACGTACAACATGGTCGTCGAGGGCGTCCTGGCCGAGACCGGCTACCACGCTTTCTTCACCGCTCTCGAGCGCAACGACCTGATGCCCGGCCTGCGCAAGGGTATTTCCCTGCTCAAACAGGACGAATCGCGCCACATTGCCTACGGCATTTACCTGCTCTCGCGCCTGGTGGCCGAACACCCCGAAGTCTGGGATGACCTGCAAACCCAGATGAACAGCCTGCTGCCCGCCGCGATTGGTGTCATCGGCGATGCTTTTGCTGCCTATGACACCGTCCCGTTTGGGCTGGTGGAGGCGGATTTTATCGAATATGCCATGAATCAGTTCAGCAAACGCGCCGAACGCCTCGAAAAAGCGCACGGCGCAAGCCTGGATGAAATCAATCGTGTGACGAAGGCTGTTATCGAGAGCGGTGATTCGTAGTTTT
>JAWOIR010000400.1:0-7726 GCA_046484545.1 Anaerolineales bacterium | reverse complement strand
CCGTCAATTTTTGTGCCGTATGAGACCTGGGACCGCGTGCGCACCAAGAGCGACGCCGAGCGCGGACAGGCCAGTTCGACCGTTAATGTGATTGCCATACGCCTGGCGGATGGAGCCAGGGCGCAAGAAGTGACCAGTCGCCTGACGACGCGTATCTCGAATATTGCGACTGCCGACATTCAGACGGCGATTGAAAATGTGCCGGGCTATTCGGCCCAGCAAAGCACGGTGCAAACCCAGGCGGTTTTCACCCTGCTGATTGGTGTGCTGGTGATTGGCGGCTTTTTCCAGATTCAAATTTTGCAAAAAGTGCCTCAGATTGGCGTATTGAAGGCGATTGGGGCCTCGAACGCGATGGTGGGCGCTTCAGCGGTTTTGCAGATTATCATCACCACCACGCTGGGGGTGGCGCTGGGCAGTCTGCTGGCCTTCCTGTTTTCGCTCGGTTTCCCGCCGACCGTGCCGATTGTCTTTGACGGTGTTTCCTCGGCGGTGGCGATTGTGGCCCTGCTCTTGATTGGCCCGCTGGGCGGGCTGGTGTCGATTTTTTATGCGGTCAAAATTGAGCCGTTGAAGGCGCTGCGGTTATCGTAGCAACAGTAGGGGCGACCCGCCCTGTATTAAAAAATCTGCTTTGCAGACCTTGAAGGGTCGCCCTGCGCGTGAAACAATTTTAAATTAAGGTATTTTATGCCCCTTGCTCTTGAAGTGAAAAACGTTGTCAAAACTTTCCAGTCCGATTCCGGCGAAATTCGCGCGGTGGACGATGTCTCTTTTGCAGTCGAAGCCGGTGAATTTGTGGCCCTGGTCGGCCCGAGCGGTTCCGGCAAAACGACCATGCTCTCGATTTTGGCCGCCCTGCTGACGCCCACCGATGGTCAAGTCCTGATAGACGGCGTTGACCTGGCCCGGATGAGTGAAACCGAGCGGGTGGTGCTGCGCCGCGAGAAGATAGGCTTTACGTTTCAATCCAACAACCTGATTCCCTACCTGACCGCCCAGGAAAATGTCGAACTGATGATTCGGCTGAACAACAAATTCGACCGTGCCGCCAAAATCCGCTCGTCTGAACTCTTGGCGCGCCTGGGGCTGGGCGAACGCCTGAACAACCTGCCAGCCCAGATGTCGGGCGGACAGCAGCAGCGCGTCGCGATTGCCCGCGCCCTCATCCACGCCCCGACAGTGGTGCTGGCCGACGAGCCGACCGCCAGCCTGGACACCGAACGCGCCTTCCAGGTCGTGCAGACCTTTGCCGCGCTAATTCATGAAAACAACCGCGCCGGAATCATGGTCACCCACGACCTGCGCATGTGCCAGTATGTCGACCGTATCCTACAAATGCGCGACGGCAAACTGGTTCAGATTTATGATACGCATGAAGAAATCATGGCGCTGGCAAAGGGTGAATAGGCCAGCATGAATCAAAAAAGAGATGCGTGCTGTTTTGCGCGCATCTCTTTTTGATATTCTCAAAACCTATCCCGCCAAAAAGCCTTCGACCTTGCTCTTCAGCGCCGGGGCAGGGGCTGCTCCGACGTGGCGACTGACTTCTTCGCCACCCTTGATGAACAGCAGGGTCGGGATGCCCATGACACCGTACTTCATGGCCCATTGCGGGTTTTCATCGGTGTTTACTTTGGCGATGACGACTTTCTCGCCCTGCTCTTTGGCGATGTCTTCCAGCGCCGGGGCAATCATCTTGCATGGGCCGCACCAGGGCGCCCAGAAATCCACGACCACCGGGGTGGCCGATTTTAATACTTTTTCTTCAAATTCAGCGTCAGTGATATGAATGGGTTCGGACATTTTTTACTCCTGAAAAGATATTCAACATTTCTTTGATGCGCGAAAATTGAAAAAGTTGCGCGAACAGATTAATTATAGCATCAAGGTTTGACGGGGCTGAAAAAGATAATACAATGTTTACAAAACGCATAGAACAGAAAATCGCTCAAAGGAGTTTCCCGCTTATGGAAAAGACACAACGCTTGCTTACCCGGCTTGATGAAATTGGACAATCACTCGAAAAATCGGGGCGCGGCCTGGCTCTGATTGGGCTTGGCTCGGTCGGCACTGAATTGGCGCGGCTGGATGAGTATTCCGACCTGGATTTCTTCGCCATTGTAGAGCCGGGTTACAAGCAGGCCTTTATCGAAAAACTGGATTGGCTGGAAAGCATCCATCCGATTGGCTATTATTTCCAGAACACCCCGGATGGATATAAACTCATGTTCGAAGATGGGGTTTTTTGCGAATTTGCGGTCTTCGAGCCGGATGAATTGGCGCATATCCCCTTTGCCGCCGGGCGCGTGGTCTGGAAGCAACCCTGGGTTGATGAAACGATAGCCTCCCCGCAGGCGCCCGCCCCAGTCGGGCAAGCCTCCCCGGTCGAGTGGCTGGTCGGCGAGGCCGTCACCAACCTGTACGTTGGCCTGGGGCGTTACCGCCGGGGAGAGAAATTATCCGCCGCGCGTTTTATCCAGCACTATGCCGTAGACCGCGTCCTCGACCTGGCGGCGCACATTGAAGCGGAGCGGCCCGCTTTCAAAGACCAGTTTGCCGGTGAACGCCGCTTCGAGCAGCGCTTCCCTGAACTTGCCGGTCAATTGCCGCAATTTATCACCGGCTATGAAGGCAGTTTAAAATCTGCGCTTGCTATTCTGGAGTTTTTGGAACGCCACTTCGAAGTCAACCCGCAAATGGCAGCCGCCATCCGCGACCTGTGCGCAGAATGACCGGTTCATTTGACCAGCGGTTTTTTATCCGGCCATGAAAGCAGCGGGATAACCTCCTGGCCGGTTTCGGCAACCAGGCTGCTCAGGCTGGCGGCAGTGTGCGCATCCAACGGCAGGAAATAGCTCAGGAACAGTTCACCGTAAGGGGTGATGGTCACCCGCGAGGAAATCATCAGCGAGAGTGTGCCGTATTTAGGATGCCGGGACAGCAACCGGTCGCCCGCGGTTTCCTTATCCTCGTCCAGGGTTGAGACGCGCCGCCAGTAACGCTCAAAGAGCGGATATCGCGTTGGGTCACGGAACTCCTGCATCAGCTCCCGGTAACGCGGCTTCGAGCGATAGCGCAGGCTGCCCTCGCGGAAAGCGCGGATGGCGTCCAGCGCCGACTGGCTGAACTCATCCCCGAGCGTTTGCTGACTCAGCATAGTTCCGTAAACATAATGCAGGTTGTTAAACCCCCCGATTGCCTCGGACATGGATTTGAGCGCATTGGCATCGATTTGCAAAACACCCAGCAAGGCTTTGTTGACGGCGATTAAATCGCCGTAGCAGTCTCCAAGGTTGGCTGGCAGGTAAATTTGACCCATCAGGTCGAACAGTTCCGCCAGCACTTTATCCGCATCGAAGACCTTGGTTTTGCTGCCCGGCCCCGGCTGACGGACGATTTTTTCCTGTTCCAGCCCGCACGCGCCCAGGAAGAATTCGCGTCGCTCGAGGCTGGTCAGTTGCAGGGCGTTGGCCAGCCGAAACAGGGTTTCCGGTTCGATGTGGCGCTTCGCTCCGCGCTCGATGTTGCTCAGGGTGGCATTTTCCAGGTCAATTTGTTCGGCCAGTTGGGCCTGCGTCAGCCCCAAATCCTGTCGCAGGCTGGCAACCAATTGCCCGAATTCTTTACGGTTCATAGTTGCTCCGGAAAAATAAAGACTCTTAAATATTTAAGAGTCTACCATGAAATATTTTTCTTGACATTATAAAAACATCTGTCAATAATAAGTATCAGATATTTGCGCCTCTGCTTCGGGGGAAACAGGGGATGAGGAATACACAGGCGGACACTATCGTGTCCGCCTGTGTATTTTTGTCCAAGATAGGATTTTTCCAACTCGATTTAGCGATGGCGACGTTCCAGCTCCGTCCGCACCTGGGCCGGGCTGACCCCGCGCGCCGCCATCAAAACCAGGGTGTGATAAGCCAGGTCGGCGATTTCTTCGACCAGGCGCTCGTCTTCCTGTGAAAGGGCGGCAACCGCCACCTCGACGCCCTCCTCGCCGACTTTTTGGGCCATGCGCGGCAAGCCCTCATCGAAAAGCGAATTGGTATAAGAGCCAGGTTTGGGATTGGCTTTGCGGTCAAGCAGAAAGTTATAAAGGTCATCGAGTTTCATGGTTTCCTCATGGAAAAAGTCTGGTTCATGGTCGGACAGGCCGCAAACTCTCCGGTATCTCACGATAAACCGCATCGTAAGGTTGGTAGCCGCTGCGCACCACCAGGTCGAACAGGGATTCGCCCGTCAGCAATTGCACGGGCAACAGCACGCAGAAAATTGTGCCCTCCTGGTCGGGGTCACCGGTCAGGTCGGCCATCGAGCAGCGTTCCAGGTCGAGCAGGGGCTGTTCCTTGATAAGACTATCGAGCGTCCGCACGGTCAGGGGCGGCAGGTCGCGCCGGTCGCGGAAGATGGAAAAAGCCACATCCCCGGAAGCGATACGATTGCTAATCGAGGCCGGCGATTCCTGCGCACTCACCAGAATATCGTCTCCTAAACCGGTCTCTCGAAAAGCCTGCAAAACGCCCAGGGTCAGCAATTCGCTGGAAATCAGAACGGCCTCGATATTTTGTTCCTCAGCCAGGATGGATTCCATCAAACGCTGGGCGGTAATCTGGTCGCGCGCCGTGATAACTTCATCGACCACAAAACGCACCTGACGGTAAGATGCCAGGGCATCCCCCTGCCCCAACTGATACAAGACATTGTTGTGATTTTCAGGCCCGCCGGAAATACGAACCAGCCGCGCCTGCCGCTCGAAAGCGGGACGACTTTCGATGTCCAGCATGTCTATGACCGCCTGGGCTTGCAACCTCCCGGCTTCGCGGTTATCAAAAGAGAGATATGCGCTCAATTTGGGCGTCTTGACCAAACGGTCATAGGCAATCACCTTGACATTCTCCCCAATCGCCCGCTCAACGGCCCCGACAAGCGCGTTACCATCCACCGGCACAATGATTATCGCCCTGACACCTTCCCTGACCATGTTATCCACCTGGTCAGACTGCAAAACGGCATCGTTAGTGGCATCCAGGCGAATGACTTCATAGCCCTTTTCGACCAGGTAAGTTTCCAGCATGGCCGATTCCTCGCGCCAGTGCGCTGTCTCCAACTCCGGCATCAGCACAGCCACCTTGCCGGAAGAACCACCGCAGGCCGAAAGCCCAAAAAAAAGGACGGCCAGGACCAGCAATTGATATAATCGTTTTGAAATATTAAACATCGTTTATCCTGTCTGAATTTCCCTCATTATACGCCAGCCCTGCACCGGAGAATTTTGCATGACCAACCCAACCCCGCAACTACCCTGGGAATGCGACCACAGCGAACCCGGCCCCGAAATCCTGCTTTTTCGCGCCCGTTACAACTGGATGCGCAACCCGCGCAACGGCGCAACCTTCAAAACCCTGGTGCTTGAAGGCAGAGACTGGGTCAACGTCGCCGCCACCACGTCCGCAGGCAACCTCGTCATCGTGCGCCAGTTCCGCTTTGGCACAGGCCGCACCACAACCGAGTTCCCCGCCGGGCTGGTCGAGCAGGATGAAGCCCCACTGGCCGCCGCCCAACGCGAACTGCGCGAAGAGACCGGCTACACCAGCGACGATTGGGTCTCGCTCGGCAGTGTCGATGCCAACGCCGCCTTCCTTACGAACCAGTGCCACCTGTTCCTGGCGCGAAACGTCGTCAAAACCAGCGAAACAGCCCTCGACCCCAGCGAAGACATCCTGGTCGAAGAAATCAGCCTCGATGAACTCAAAACCGAAATTGAATCAGGTCGTTTTAGCAATGCCCTTTCGGTGCTGACGGCGTATAAAGTGTTTGATTTGAGATAGCGCACATACAATGAAAACTGTCACACGCTCTTTTTTTGCCCCACTCCTGCTGCTCATAATCCTGACTGGCTTTGGTTATTACGCCTTTCGCTACATCAAAGCCACCAGTTTCATCATCGAAGACACCCGATACTACAACCTCTTCGACGATGCCATGATTTCGATGCGCTACGCCTGGAACCTGGCACACGGCAACGGCCTGGTCTGGAATATTGGTGAATATGTCGAAGGCTTCACCAATCCGCTCTGGGTGCTCTACATGGCGGCCTGGCACTTATTGCCACTGACAGGTTCTGGCGTCAGCCTGGCCATCCAGATTTCGGGCGCGGTTTTCCTCGCCGCCAACCTGGTCGTTCTCTACCTGATTGTGCGCCACCTGAGCAACAACCTGCTGGCCCTAACCACCGCCCTGACGATGACCGCCTTCTACGGCCCGCTGGCAATCTGGGGCTTACTCGGCATGGAAGTCAGCCTGCTGACCCTGATTCTCAGCTTGAGCGTCTGGATTATCCTGACTCGCGACCTGGCGCGCTGGCACACTTGGCTCTACCTGCTACTGGGCTTCTCAACCCTGGTGCGAGTCGACATGGCCATCCCCGCCGCCTTAATCATCGGCTTCCTGGCCTTCACTGACCCAAAAAACCGCATCCAACACCTGTTCTGGGGAGCAGGCCTGTTAGCCGCGTTTCTCGGCGGGCAAACCCTGCTACGCTACTGGTACTACGACGAACTACTGCCCAACACTTACACCCTCAAAATGGTTGGGTTTTCGCCGGTAATTCGCATTGCGCGCGGAATTTGGGTTTTGTTTGAACTCGCCTGGCAAATGAACTGGGTCATCTTCCTGTCCCCGTTGGCTGTCTTTCTCTTTCGGCGCGATAAAAATGTCTTCCTGCTGGCGCTGCTTTTTGCGGGTCAGGTCGCCTACAGCACCTACGTCGGCGGCGATGCCTGGGAGCATCGCGGCGGGGCCAATCGCTTCATCTCAACCGCCCTGCCGCTCTGGTTTGCACTCTTTGGACTGGTCATTGCCAACCTGAGAAAAACGATTGAAACGGCACTCAAAATCAGCGGTTGGAGAATCATCCCAATCCAGGTCGCTGCTCTGTTGCTGGTCGCTTTCAGCCTGTGGAACGCCAATTTCCTGCTGGCGGATTATCGTAGCATCGAACGCTGGACGTTGCAACGCAAACCTTTTTACGTTGAAGCCAACGAAAAATACATCCGCACCGCCCTGATTCTGGAAGCAATCACCCAACCCGGCGCAAAAATCGCCGTTGTCGCCGCTGGAACCACCCCTTACCACCTGCCCAACCGCTACTTCATCGACCTGCTCGGCAAAACCGACAAAACCATCGCGCAGCAAAACATCAAATCCCCGGTCAGCCTGGCTGGAATTGCTGACGTGCGTCCCGGTCACATGAAATGGGACTACGCCTATTCCATCGGAGAGCTTCAACCCGATGTCATTGTGCAATTCTGGGAAGAAGATTACGCCAGCGCCGAACCCTACCTGGACAACTATCGGGCGGTCACCATCGAGGGTTTGCCCTTCTACCTGCGCCTTGATTCGCCCATGATTGCCTGGGAAAACGTCAGATAGATTTCGTGGCTGCCAGCGCCATCTCCAGCGCGCGGATTCCATCTTCCAGCGTACAGACCGGGAGGGCCTTGCCGCGGACGACATCCAGGAAGTGACGGGTCTGGGCGACAAACAGGTCGTTGCGGTCGAAGCCGGACGGGAGTTTGTATTCCGTTTCGATGGCCGGGGCAGGCCGGGGCTGGATTGCGCCAAAAGCATCCGGCATCTGGAAATGTGTCAGGGTTCCGTCAGCGTTGTCCCATCTGAGAGTCCCCGCCGCGCCGACAATTTCCAACCGGTGAACCGGCGG
>JAWOIR010000438.1:0-3270 GCA_046484545.1 Anaerolineales bacterium | reverse complement strand
CCGCGCTGGGCGGCGGCTTTCAGGCGCAGGTGCCAGATGGGGGCTTCGTTGTACAGGTCCGATGCAACCACCAAAACGGTGTCGCCCGTTCCCAGGTCGCCCAGGTTCGAGTCAGCCGTCAGGCCGTGGGCGGTGGTGTACTCTCCGCCGCCGTGCTGGGTGTAGAGATACGTTTTCGCGCCGAGTTTGGCGGCCAATTGTTTGAGATTGTAGAAATCTTCGTTGCTGAGTCGCCCACCAGCCAGGAAAACGGCGTCAGACCCTTCGACAAGCTCAGGGCGGCGTTTGGATTCGGCTAATTTAGCGGCGGCCAGGCTGATGGTCGAGTCGAGCGCGTCCGCTTCCAAACCCAGGCGGGACTCCGCTTCGGTGTACTGGTGTCCGGCAAAACGGCCCTTGTCGCACATCCATATCTCGTTGACCTGTTCGTTCTGGCGCGGCATGACGCGTTTGACAACGTATCCGCCGCCCGCTTTGGCCTCGCGGCGGACATCGAAGGTGACGTTACAACCGACCGGGCATTGCGAGCAGACCGAGGCCGCGTGTTTCAGTTCCCAGGGGCGCGCGCCGAAGCGGAAATCGGCAGTGGTGAGGGCGCCGACCGGGCAGATGTCGGTGGTGTTGCCGCTGAAGATTGAGTCGAAACCGGGATCGGAGTAGGTGACGATGTCGGTGCGTCGTCCGCGCTGGTAGAAGCCGAGCACGGGTTCACCCGCGATATCTTCCTGGAAGCGAATGCAGCGCGCGCACTGGATGCAGCGTTCGCGGTCGAGAAAAATCAGGTCGCCGAGCGGGAAGTGCTTGTCGGCCTTTTGCTTTTCGTCGAAGATAAAGCGGCTGTCTTTGGGGCCGAATTGCATGGTCAGGTTTTGCAGGGGGCACTCACCGCCCTTGTCGCAGACCGGACAGTCGAGCGGGTGGGAGGTGAGCAGCAGTTCGAGAATTTCGCGCTGCCCGTCCTGGGCTTTTTCGCTGTCGGTGATGACGAACATGCCCTCGGAGACCGGGGTCGTGCAGGATGTCTCCAGTTTGGGCCCGAATTGCAGTTTGGGCTGGCCGTTTTCTTCGAGGACGGGCTGGCCGCTGACGCGGTCAATCATCGGACGGCCAATTTCGACCAAACATTGGCGGCACATGCCAACCGGCTCCATCTTGGGGTGGTAGCAAAAGACCGGGATGTCAATGCCGACCATTTTGGCGGCGTTGACAATCAGTGTGCCTTCGGGGACGCTGACGGATTTTCCGTTGATTTTCAGGTTTACCATTTTTGTCATAGTTATTCGATGCTCGATATTCGATATGCGATACTCGTTACTCGTTACTTGATATTCGGTATTCGTTATTCGGTAGTCGATGCTCGAATTATCGAATAACGAATATCGAATTACGACTTACCAGTTACTTTCTCAAAGTCTTCCGGGAAACGCTCAATCGCCGAGCGCACCGCCATGGTGGAGAAATCGCCCAGTGCGCACAGGCATTTGCCGTAAACCTGGGCAGCGACGCTGTCGAGAAGTTTCACATCCCCGGCACTGGCCTGTCCTTTGTGAATACGCGAGGTCAGGTGTTTCATCCAGTAATTGCCGTCGCGACACGGGGTGCATTTGCCGCAGGATTCGTGCTTGAAGAAGTCGATAGTCTTGTTGATGACCCAGTCCATGCTGTGGCTGTCGTCAATGACGATAACCGAGGCCGAACCGAGCAGCGAGCCGACGCCCTGGACACTTTCGTAGTCCATCGGCGTGTCCATGACTTTATCGAAGGTCTCATCATCCACGCGGATGATGGACGAGGAGGCCCCGGCAGGCATGATGGCGCGGACTTTGCGCCCGTTCGGGATTCCGCCGCCATGCGTGAAAATCAAATCGCGAAAAGTTGTGCCAAGCGGTAGTTCGTAGTTGCCGGGACGTTCGACGTTGCCCGACAGGGAGAAAATCTTTGTGCCGGGGCTTTTTTCCGTCCCAAATTCGCGGAAGCCCGCTGCGCCATGTTCGATGATATAAGGCAGGTTGGCAAGCGTCTCGACGTTGTTGACCACCGTCGGCTTCCCATACAGGCCATAGACCGCCGGGAAGGGTGGGCGCAGGCGGGGTTGCCCGCGTTTGCCTTCGAGCGATTCGAGCAGGGCGGTTTCCTCGCCGCAAATGTAGGCTCCCGCGCCGAGATGAGTTTTCAGGCGGATGGAGGTCTCTGTCCCAAACAGTTTGTCGCCGAGATAGCCCTGCCGCTCCATTTCGGCGATGCAGGCGTCGAGGTACAGGGCAATATGGTAATACTCGCCGCGCAGGTAGATGTAGCCTTCGGTCGCGCCGACGGCGAAACAGGAAATCGCCACCCCTTCGAGAAATTCGTAAGGATTGCTCTCCATGATTTCGCGGTCTTTGAAGGTTCCCGGCTCCGATTCGTCGGCGTTGCAGACGACGTAATGCGGCCAGATGGTATCAGGCAGGAAGGACCATTTGACGCCGGTCGGGAATCCCGCCCCGCCGCGTCCGCGCAAGCCGGAGGCTTTGACTTCCTCGACAATCTGCCTGGGCTGCATGGCGGTCACGGCCTTTTTGAGCGACTCAAATCCGCCGTTTTTTTTGTAAACTTCGATATTTTTCAGGTCGGGAATGTCCCGATGACGCAGAAGAATGTGGGGCATAGTATCAGTTTTCCAGAGAGACAACGCTTTATCGTAAACAGCTATACAGGTACACAAGTATGCAGGGAAATGTTCCCTGTTTACTTGTGTACTTGTTTCCGTGATTTCATCAACGCTTCAACCAACTCCATCGTCTTATCGACCGTCATATTCTCATGGAAGGCAACCTTATCGCCATCCTGGATTTGGAACAACGGAGCGCGGTCGCAGCCGCCCAGGCATTTGACTTCTTCAAGGGTGATTAAGCCATCGGGCGTGGTCTCGCCTACTTTGATGCCGAGGTTCTCGCACAGGGATTCCATAAACTCGTCTGCGCCGCGCAGGGCGCAGGGCAGGTCGGTGCAGACTTGCATACGGTATTTGCCGGCCTTTTCGTCGTGATACATGGTGCCCCGGCCCTGGCCCTCCCCGTGCACGAACCCCAAGCTGGGAGGCACAACCTTGTCCACCGAGTACACCGCCGACAGCATCCGCGTGCTCAAAGGCCTCGAAGGCGTCCCTTTACCTGTCATTGCAAGAAGTTTTTCTTTCAGAAGTTGTGCATTTGTTTGTTTGTTGTTTCCGTAGGCGTTTTCATTCAGTCGCCAAAAGACAATGTGCTTTATCATAAGACAGAAAATTGG
>JAWOIR010000455.1:0-14489 GCA_046484545.1 Anaerolineales bacterium | reverse complement strand
CGCTATGCTTTCACCAAGGAGATGATGGTCTGGCCTGATCGCTTGGCCGAACTTCTTAACCTGACCACCGGCGCGAATTACACGCCGGATGAAGCCCTGTTGGCCGCCGAGCGTGTCTATACCCTCGAGCGCATGTTCCTGTTGAAGGCCGGTTCCGGCCCGGAGCAGGATACGCTCTCGCCGCGTATGCTCAACGAGCCGCTGCCTGAAGGTCCCGCCAAAGGCCGCGTGGTCGATTTGGACAAGATGCTGCCCGAATACTACCAATTCCGTGACTGGCCGAATGGCGTGCCTTCCAAGGAAAAATTGGCGTCGTTAGGCTTGAATTGAGCGCTAGGTTTACAGCAAACAAAAAAGCGCAGGCAAAACTTGCGCTTTTTTGTTTGCTGAGATTTATTATCAGTAGTTCACGAATATTTTGCGAGGAGTCCGATTTTTCCAACTTTCGTGAAGTACTGATTATGGATTGGGGGGAGGGATGTTCAGGGTTTCGATAACCGTGTTCTCGTTCCACTTGGCCGGGTCGGATGATTTGACCTGGATGATGAAGTATTGGGAGGAGAGCGGGTCGCCGATGTCGTTGAAGGTGAACGTGCCGGTGATGCCGGGGAAATCTCGCAAGGCGCGAACGGCCTGGGCCACGTCCTGTCGGGTTGGGATTTCCCCATCCGCGCTACGAGCGGCATTCTCGATGGCTTGCAGGCAAATCGACATGGCGTCATACGCCTGGGCTGCAAACGGCTGGGGATATGCGTCGAAGCGGGTTTCAAAATCAGTTACAAATTGAGCGGTTCCGGGGTAGAGCGAAGCAGGCCCCGACACCGTCGAGTAAAACAGTCCGCCGTTTTCTAGCAGGGCCGGCCCGGCAATCAGGAGCAGTTCGGGCGAGTCGAGACCGTCTGGTCCCATGAAGATGCCCTGGTAGCCGTTTTCGCGCACTTGCCGAAGTAAAATCCCGGCCTGGTCGTGAATGCCGCCAAAATAGACCAGTTCAGGATTGGTTGTCACAATGGCCTCAATGATGGTATCGAAAATTTCATGTTCTTCTGTTCCCTCGAAGCCAACAACTTCGACCTCGAGTTCTTTGGCTCGCTGTTTGAAGAATTCGGCCACTCCCTGACCGTATACGGTTTTATCATGCACGATGAAGACGGTGCTCACGCCCTGGCTTTGGGCAAAGTTGGCGGCCACGACTCCCTGAATGTCATCGCGGCCAACCAGCCGGGAGACTTCGATATAGCCCCGGTCTGTCACCTGCGGGCTTGTATTGGCAGGAGAGATGTTTGCCAGGCCTGCCTTGTGGTATTCTTCAGAAGAAGCGATTTGCACCCCGGAGTTGTAATGCCCAACCACGCACAGGAAGGCCGGGTCAGCGACAATCTTGCGGGCGTTGTCCACCCCGACCTGGATGTTGGCCTGGTCGTCGAACTCGACCAACTCCACCCTGAATCCCATTTCTTCAAGCGCGTCCTTGCGTTGTTCGAGGGCCAATAGTGCGCCGTTTTTAATGTCGATGCCTACGCTGGATTTGCTGCCGGAAAGCGGCGATTGGGTGGCGATTTTTATGGTTTGTTGGTTGCTGATTCTCCCGCCAATTTCAGGCAAGTTGACCCCACAGGAATTTAAGACCAGGCTGGCAATCACCAGCGCACATAAAAAAAGAAGAGTTCCTTCTGTTCTTTTAAGCAGCATCAAGATGTGTTTTCATTGACAGGCACAAAAAGGCAAGCATCCGAAAGATGCTTGCCTTTTTGTATGAATTTTCAAGAGCGCAACTGTGCGCGGATGTCGACCTGGTCAAGCCGAAAAACCAGGTACATCGAGAGCGCCAGGCTTAATACGCTGGTGATTGCAAAAGGCCAGTCAATCACCCCTTGCGCGCTGACGGAACGAGAGAAGAACATCATCAAGCGGGTGATAAAGTTGATGCCCAGCATGAAGATAAGCAGGGTCAGGGCGAGGGAGTTCCCTTTATGTAGAAGGTATCCTGTTCCGAGAAATACTGCGGCGACAAAAATCACCGTCAGGATGCCCTCCAAGAGAACCTCGGGCGGTAAAATCAGGGGGGCCAGGGCTGGCAGCACAAAAAACAGTACGATGCGGTTGTTAATTCTCATAGTCTTTCTCCGGCTAGTGTCCGCCAAGATAGGCTTCGATGACGCTTGGGTTATTCAACACTTCCTGGGCGCCTCCCTGCAATTTGATTTCGCCAGTTTCCAGCACATAGGCGCGGTCGGCAATTGAGAGCGCCATTTGGGCGTTTTGCTCAACCAACAGAATGCTTGTGCCTTTTTTGTTGATGTCCTGAATGATGTCGAAGATTTGCTCAACCAGAATCGGCGAGAGCCCCATCGAAGGTTCATCGAGCAGCAACATGGCGGGATTTGACATCAAGGCGCGCGCCATTGCCAGCATTTGCTGTTCACCGCCGGAAAAAGTCCCGCCGAGTTGTTTCTGGCGTTCCTTCAGGCGTGGGAAGAGTTCAAAAACGAACTCAAGGTCTCGTTTGAATTGGGCTTTGTCGCGTTGGGTGTATGCGCCCATTTCCAGGTTTTCCATCACGGTCAGGGTGGCGAAAATCTTGCGGCCTTCGGGAACCTGCACAACACCTTTTTGAACCGTCTGCTCGGCGGGAGTCAGGGTGATGTCTTCGCCGCGAAAGATGACATTGCCTTCCCGGGGCTGCAACAAACCGGAAATGGTCGAAAGGGTGGTGCTTTTGCCAGCCCCGTTGGCGCCAATTAGGGCCACGATTTCGCCTTTGTCCACATGGAAATTGATGCCTTTCAGGGCGTGGATGGCGCCGTAATAAACATGCAGGTTTTTGACTTCGAGCATCATTGGGCTTTACTCCGTTGCAATTTTTGGGCGAGTTCTGCAGCGCCGCGTCCAAGATAGGCTTCGACAACGCGTGGGTCGGATTGGATTTCTTCAGGCACGCCATGGGCGATGACTTCGCCGAAATCCATCACGGTAATTTTTTCACAGACACCCATGACAACGCGCATTTGGTGTTCAATCAGCAGGATGGTTAGTTTGAAGCGGTCACGAATGAAGTGAATCAGGTCCATCAAGGCCATTGATTCGTTTGGATTCATGCCTGCGGCAGGCTCATCAAGCAGGAGTAGTTGGGGTTCGGCGGCCAGGGCGCGCGCAATTTCCAGGCGGCGCTGCTGTCCGTAGGGCAGATTGCTGGCAATTTCTCCCTGGCGGTCTTGCATGTTGAAGATGCTCAGGAAATCCTGTGCTTTTTCGAACAATTCTTTTTCTTTTGTTTCAAATTTACCGTTGCGTAGAATCGCGTCGTTCATACTGTAGCCAGCGTGTGAATGATAGGCAATGCATACATTTTCAAGCACGGTCAGGTTGGGGAACAGGCGGATGTTCTGGAAGGTGCGCGCAATCCCCATCTGGTTAATGAGATGGGGCGCAAGTCCGCCGATTTCTTGTCCTTTGAAAACAACTTGACCTTCGCTTTGTTCATAGACGCCGGTAATCAGGTTGAACGCGGTGGTTTTGCCTGCGCCGTTTGGCCCAATCAGGCCGGCGAGGTCGCCGGGCATGAGTTCCAGGTTGATGCGATTGACTGCCCGCAGGCCGCCAAAATTTTTACTCAGGTCGGTTACCTTAAGCAAAGGCTCGTTTGCCGCGGACGGGGTATTGTTGGTCATGAGTTCGCCTCCACGGTGGAATTTTTTTCAGCAGTTTCAGCCGGTTTGCGGATTTTTGGGAGTACCTGGCGCAGGAATGGAATTTCATAATCGCCAAAGATGCCTTTGGGCCGCAACAGCATTGTCACCAGCAGCAGGATGGGATAGACCACAAATCGCCAGGTCTCGAAGCCCTGCGGCAGGAAGAGGCGCAGGACGCCTTCCAGGATAAGCGCCCAGGCAAACGCAGCGAAAACCGTGCCGCTGATGCTGCCCAGGCCGCCAAACACAATGATAATCATCGGGTCGAAGGAGCGGATAAAGTTAAATGTGTTTGGATGCAGGAATCCGTTGATGTGCGCGTAAAGCGCGCCTGCCAATCCGGCAAAGAAACTGCCCAAAACAAAAGCCTGAATTTTGTAATCAGCGATATCAATGCCCATGGCTTTGGCGGCGATTTCATCTTCGCGCACCGAAATGATGGCGCGTCCATAACTGGAACGCAACAGGTTTCGCGTGATAATGATGACCAGCACCAGGAACAAGAAAACCCAGAACAGCGAAGTCTCTTTGGGAATGCCGACCATGCCGCGCGCGCCCTTCATCTCTTCAAACCCGAGCAGGGTATCCGAGTTGTCAAGCAGGATTTTGACGATAATCGCAAAACCGAGCGTGGCGATACCGAAGTAATCAGAGCCAAGTGAAAGAATGGGGAGCCCGAACAGGAAACTGACTTCTGCGGCCATAATTGCGGCCAGGACAACCGCAATTGCGAAGACAATTTGCATGGCAACTTTGGCGGGTAGCATGTTTAGCGCGCCGGTCAGTGCCGGGGTGATGCTTGTCCCAATCCACCAGCCGATGAAGCACATAATGATGGTTGCGGTCAGGAAAATGGTAAACGCTGAAAGCGGGTCGAGACCGCGCACATTTGCCAGTTTTCTACGCAGCCAGATAATGGCAATGCCGGTAAGCATTGTGGCAAAGAAGAGCACAGCCAGGCCGTCGGCGCTTTTGTTAATAGCCCAGCGGTAGGTCACATCGGCTGCAGCATACGCGCCAATCGCGTAAAAACCCCACTGACCGAGTGAAAATTGACCGTTGAACCCGTAAATCAGATTGAGGCCGATGCTGACAATCGCCATCACACCGCCAATGCGGATGATGGTGTTCCAGAAAGTGCTCAGCACACCGGTGCTGATGAGGACTTCGAGCACTGCATAAATCAAAAAAGCACTGCCCAGGAACCACAATGTGGATGATGAAATTTTTTTCGTCATGGGTTATGCCTTTTCGCGTTCTGGTTCGCCGAAGATGCCGGTCGGGCGCACCAACAGCACAATGATAAGGATACTGAATGCAATTGCATCTCGCAGGGGAGTTGAGATGTAAGCGGCACTCAAGACTTCAGCCTGTCCCATAATCAGCGCGCCGACAAATGCGCCGGGAATGCTGCCGATGCCCCCCAGCACGGCGGCAACAAAGGATTTCAGGCCGGGGATAATGCCCATCCAGAAAAAGATTTGTGAGAAGGCAATCGCGTATAACATGCCCGCGGCGCCAGCCAGGGCTGCGCCGATGGCGAATGTAGTCGAAATGACCGCGTCGGTGTTGATGCCCATCAGCCGGGCGGTTTGCTTGTCATAAGCGACACTGCGCATGGCCTTGCCGATACGGGTCTTTTGTACGATGAAAGACAGGCTAAACAACAGCGCGATAGAAGTCAGGATGATGATGATAGCGATGTTTGAAATCAGGATGCTGCCAGCGGGCGGGGCTATCGCGCCTCCAATTCTTGTGATACCGTTGGAATTGATTGCCCAGGTGATAACTTCTATCGGACGCTTGTAGGTGATGAAGTTAGGGGTAAACACAAAATTCAGCGCCGCAAAATATTCGAGGAAAAACGAAACCCCAATGGCAGTAATCAGGGCTGAAATGCGCGGGGCGTTTCTCAGGGGCTTATAGGCAATTCGTTCGATGACCGTTGCCATTAGTGCGCAGGTAAGCATCGAAACAGCCATTACAGTGAGTGTTCCTATGATGATGCTGACACTGTCCGGGATGGCAGGAACGAGCCGTTCGAGCCAGGTGTGGATTTGAAAGCGCGTAATCGAATAGAAACTGACGAAGGCCCCCACCATGAAAACATCGCCATGCGCGAAGTTAATCAGGCGGACAATGCCGTAAATCATCGTGTAGCCAAGTGCAATCAGGGCATACACAAAGCCCAATTGCAGACCGTTAATGATTTGCTGTAGAAACAGTATAGGATTGGCTTGCAAAGCGACGCCAATTCGCCAGACTGCCAGCAATACAATTGCGAGCAGGAAAATCTTGCCCAGCCAGCCTTGTTTAATGATTTTCTGAATGAGTAATGCGATGGGAGATGTGCTCATATTCGTCCTGGTGAACCCGTCCTGAGTATCGGAAAGAAAGAGGGGTAGTCTTTTTCGACTACCCCTCTCTTACGTTACACGCGATTAGGGAGCAATGCTGTCGGCAAAGACAACTGCGCCGTCTTTAACTTGCAAAATCGCTGCGCTCTTGATGGGGTTGTGGAACTCGTCGAAGGTGATGGTTCCCGAAACAGCCTCGTAGCGAATGCCAGCCATTGCGTCCTTGACGACGGATGGGTCATCAACACCAGCCGCTTCGATGGAGGCCAGGAGCAGATTGGCGGCATCATAAGCCAGGGTTGCCAGCGCATCAGGCTTGGAACCGTATTTGGCTTCGTAGCGGCTGACAAAATCCTGAACAACGGGGCGGGTATCTTCGGCAGAGTAATGGTTCGAGAAGAAACCACCCTCAGCAGCGGCCAGGTCGAGGTCGCTTGAATCCCAACCATCACCACCCATCATGGCGGAGGTTACGCCGCGTTCCTTGGCCTGGGTAGCAACCAGGTTGACGATGTTGTAGTAGTCGGGGATGAAGAGCACATCAGCCTGGCTGTCGGCAACTTTGGTCAGGATGGCCGAGAAGTCGGTATCCTGGCCGGTGTAGGCTTCCTTGCCAACGATGGTGCCGCCGCCAGCGGTGAAGGATTCTTCAAAGGCTTCGCCCAGGCCGAGAACGTAGTCGTTACCCTGGTCGAACATGATGAAGGCGGTCTTATGACCCTGCTTGAGAGCGAACTTCGCCATCACCAGACCCTGGAATGGGTCGATGAAGCAGGCGCGGAAGATATACTGCTTGGTGCTGCCATCGGGGTTGAGGGTAACGCTGGGGTTGGTGGAGGTGGGGCTAATCTGGAGAACACCCTTTTCTTCGGCGATTTCAGAGACAGGGATGGATGCGCTTGAGCACACTTCACCAATGATGTAACCGACGCCATCCTGGTCGATGACCTTGTTGGCGGCGTTCACAGCCGGGTCGGCGGTGCACTGGCTATCGGCCACAATCACTTCAACTTGCTTGCCAAGTACGCCGCCTCTTTCATTCCATTCATCAATGGCCATCAAAGCGCCATCGCGGGTGGATACACCAAAGGTCGGAACCGGGCCGCTCAACGGGGCCAGGATAGCGACTTTGATTGTGTCGCTTTCGCCAGCCGCGCCACCGGGACCGCAAGCGGCCAGGAGCATACTGGCAATTACCAAAAACGAGAATACAACGAACAGACGTTTAGTCATTCTTTCTTCCTCCTTTGAAACTAAGGCGAGAATAGGGTTCGCTACCGGGCCAGCCAAGACAGGGGGCCGAATCCCGAAGCAGGCCGGGCAACGACTTTTCAGGAGGGATATTACATGACTCCCGCTTTGCCAGTCAAGCGGCTTTCATGTTTTTAATGGAATTTTTATTGAGACTTAGGTTGTCCGTATAAGACTTTTTCGCGCACAATCAGGTCGGTGTGGCGGATTTTCATGGCTAAATCGGCGGCCAGGTTATACATCATGCGATAGCCAAGTTGCGGATATGTTTCGCAAAGCATCAGGATTTTTTCGCGCGGGATGACCAGCAGGCGGGTGTTCTTCTTGCGCGCCTGGGCGGTGGCCGAGCGCAGGCCTTCATCCACCAGGGCCACCTCGCCGAAGGACTGCCCGCGCCGCAGGGTGGCAATCAGCATACTTTGTTTTTCCTGCTTTGTGCTTACCACGCTTGGGTCAACAATGATATCAACTTCCCCCTGAATAATGACATACAATTCCTTGCTGCTGCTGTTTTCTTCAAAGATAGTTTCGCCTTCGTCGAACGTCTTTTCCTGGCACAAATTGCCCACCAGTTCGAGTTGGGTTTGCGTGAATTGATAGAAAATATCACTTTGTTTGAGATAGGCGACAATATCATTCATGCGGCAGCCTCCAGAAATTGGTTCTTTAGGAATTCCCGTGGTAAGCCCCCCAAAATGCGGCCTTCTTCAACCCGAAGGGCGCCGGGCAGGCAGGCAAATATCAGAAATCCCAGAAATTTAGTCACAAAATTAGTGTAGCATATTGTCGGTTTGGAAACAATATTTTTCGCTACGGATAGGCGTTATTCAACCAATCCAGCGGATTGACCTGGACGCCGTTGGCCCACACCTCCCAGTGCAGATGCGCGCCCGTTACGCGCCCGGTGCCGCCAACATACCCAATCAACTCTCCGACCGAGACCTGCTGGCCGTTTGTAACCAGGATTTCAGACTGATGCCAGAATCCACTAAAAACCCCCCAGCCGTGGTCGATGATAGTGGCGTTGCCGCGAATCGCCAGTGGCCCGGCGAAGACAATTGTGCCATTGGCGGGCGCTGTGATGGGCAGCCCCGTGCCGCCGCAAAAATCAACCCCTGAGTGAAAGCCGAAAAAGCGTTCCCCCGTTCCTGCGCCAATGTAAGTGCGCCGGTTGCCAAAAAGGGATGTATAGCAGTTGTTATCATAGGCTGGCCCCCTGAATGCGCCGCTCCACTGGCGGTTGGGGCTGATTTTTCTGACGATGTCTTCCACCAGGGCTTGTTCGCTGTCGGTTGTGACCGGGTCAATGGTCTCCGGTTCGACCAGCAGGGTCTCTTCCGGGTAGAAGCCGGTTTGCACGATGATGCGCTGGGCGAAAGTTTGCTGGCTGCCGTCGGGCAGGCGGGCTTGCAATTCCAGCGGATATGCGCCGGGGTCGAGCAGGGCGTGGACGCCTTGGATGGCGACATAGCGTCCGTCTTCCTCGTAGGAGAAAAATTGCAGTGGCACATCCACCAGGGTGCCTGAGAGTTGTACTCCCGGCTGGGTGCGGATGTCGATGCTGACGGTGCGCCCCTGGACGGTGGGCAGCGGCGAGACGACGACCAGGTCGAAGGCCGAGGGCATGCCGTTCGGGGCGGGTGCGCCTTCCTCTGGCTGGCCGGGGACGTAGTACACATCGCCGGGTAGCGGCGACCAGGTTCCGGGCAGCGCGTTGAGCGCGCGAATCGTCCAGGGGTCGCTGTTGGCCAGGATAGCGGCTTCCAGCGGGCTTTGTCCGCGTTGCACTGCCATGCGTTTGCCCAGCGGTTGGGCATCTTCAGCCAGCGGCACTATCAGACTCGAACCGGCGTACAGTTCTGAAGGGGTGGTGATACGGTTGATGCGCCGCAGAAAATCGAGTGGAACCTGGTTGCGGCGGCTGATATTTTGCAGGGTTTCGCCAAAACCGAGAATGTTGATTGCCAGGATGCCGCTGTCTACCTCCTGTCCGGGGATGACCAGTCGCTGCCCGACGGAGATAAAGTTGGGGTTTTCGATTTGGTTGGCAGCCATTAAGTCGGCCAGGGTGATGTTGAAGCGCGCGGCAATCGTCGAGAGTGTGTCGCCGCGCTGGATGATGTAGATGGGGCCGCCAGAGGGCGGTGTGTCCTGGGCGGAGACGTGATTAAAAGAAAGCGCAATCAGGCTCAGGGTGAGCGCAAACAGGATGAATTTTTTAAACATCGAGAAATTCCACTACGTCCCCAACGCGGAACTCGCCCAGCCGTTCCGGGTGAACTTCGATGGTGTACTGGGCCGGTTTGGACGGCGCGTAAAACGGATGCCAGGCGCGCGCCAGCACGGTATCGACCACCTGCTTTTCGGCGTTCAGCCAGATGACGGCCAGGTCGGTCCAGACGAAGAGCATGTGGATACTGGTGTCCATGCGGCTTTCACGCTTTTCGACCAGCACCAGGCCTTCATCATGCGCCAGTTGCTTGCGGAACATAAACCCACGCAGGCGTGAGAAAAACGAGACGCACCAGCGGGCGCGAATGGGGTTGGGCAATAAGTTTTGGGGGTTGCTAAGGATGACGGTTTTTTCAGGCATAAATTTTTACATGCGAAAGGGGCGACTTGTGCCGCCCCTGCTTTTTTTTCTTGAGATAGGGCTAATTTTGGCCGAGAATGCGCTGTACGCTCTCGACCAGTTCGGCCGGGCTGAAAGGCTTGGCAATGTAATCATCCACTTTGGCGATTTGCAAGCCGAGCACTTTGTCGATTTTCTGGGCTTTGGCGGTGACGATGATAACCGGCGTTTCGCGGGTTTTTTCATCGGCTTTTATTTGCTGGTATACTTCCCAACCGTCCATATCGGGCATCATCAGGTCGAGCAAAACCAGGTCTGGCAGGGTTTCACGCACTTTGCGCAAGCCCTCCTCACCGCCGGGCGCGCTGTCGAAGTCGTAGCCATGTCGCGCCAGAATCAGGCGAATCAGGTCAATCATATCTGGTTCGTCTTCGATACATAAAATGCGTTTTGACATAATCAAAAAATCCTTTGAAAGATAAAATAAGTTTACCACTAATGACGATAAAAATCACAACTTGGAACGTGAATGGTATTCGCGCCGCGCTGGGCAAGGGACTGAAAGAATGGGTTTTGTCGCAGTCGCCGGATGTCATGTGTTTGCAGGAAATCAAGGCCAAGCCGGAGCAGTTGACAGACGAGCAGATGGATTTTCCCGGTTATGAAAGCATTACCTGGAATCCCGCCGAACGACCCGGATACAGCGGCGTGGCGACGATGTGCCGCCAGCAGTCCGATGAGGTGGCCATCGGTTTGGGTGTCGAGCGTTTCGACATCGAGGGGCGTGTCATCCGTACCCGGCATCCCGGTTTCTTCCTTTATAACATCTACTTCCCCAATGGACAGCGCGGCCATGACCGCGTCGAATACAAACTCGATTTCTATGCCCGCCTGCTCGAAATTTGCGACGAACTGCATGCCGCTGGCGAGAAAATCATCATCACCGGTGACTTTAACACCGCCCATCAGCCCATTGACCTGGCGCGCCCCGACGAAAATCGGGAGACATCCGGCTTCCTGCCCGAAGAGCGCGAATGGGTGACTCGTTTCCTTGAACACGGCTTTGTGGACGCCTACCGGGTTCTCTATCCCGAAAAAGTGCAATATACCTGGTGGACCTACCGCATGGCTGCGCGCCAGCGTAATATCGGCTGGCGCATTGATTACTTCTTGGTTTCCGAGGCATTGATGCCGCAGGTACAGGATGTCATTATTTATGATGATGTTTTAGGCTCAGACCACTGCCCCGTGACGCTGGTGCTGGGTTGAGCATAATTGGCTATTGCCGTTAAGAAGGCCGTATTTGTATTTTGGGGTGTGAGCGCGTGCGCGTTTGCGGCGCGCTCACACCCCAAAATACGGGAACTTATCACTGGAATTCTCAAAGGGCCTAAAAGATTTGATGGTTTTTGAGGGCAAACTGTTAGAAAATCGTATAAGTGCATTGGGAAAACGCCATCCCTGTTAGTGCCATTGGTATAATTTCAAGCGTCTTATTGAGGAGGCTTTTGTGAATAACCGTAACCAGTCTTTTATGATTTACGCTTTGCTGTTTATCGCCATTATTGCAATGGTGTATTTTCAGACCCAGCAGCGACCTGCTGTTCAGGAAGTTTTAACCATTAATGAGTTGGCCGCTGATATCGATAGCGGCAAAGTCAATCGCATCGTTGTTGAAAACGATAATCGTCTGCGTGCGATTTACGCTGGTGATGGTGAAGATATCGAGCGTACCACCCAGAAGGAAAGCAGCGAGACCCTTGTTCAGCAATTGCTGGCCCTGGGAGTTTCCCCCTCCAGGCTGACGCCGGACAACGTCAAAATCGAGATTCGTCCGCCCAGCACCTGGCTGACGGTCTTGAGCGTACTTGGGTACATTGTGCCATTCTTGTTCCTGGGTTTTATCTTTTGGTGGATTTTCCGCCAGGCCCAGGGTTCCAACAACCAGGCTATGTCTTTTGGCAAGAGCAAGGCGCGCATGTTTACCGGTGAAAACCCGACCGTGACCTTTGACGATGTGGCCGGGGCGGATGAATCCAAAGAAGAACTCAAGGAAGTGGTTGAGTTCTTGCGCGAGCCGCAGAAATTTATCGAACTTGGTGCGCGTATTCCAAAGGGTGTGCTACTGGTCGGGCCTCCCGGTACCGGCAAGACCCTGATTGCCAAGGCTGTCTCCGGCGAGGCCGGCGTACCGTTTTTCTCAATTTCCGGTTCTGAATTTGTCGAAATGTTCGTTGGTGTGGGCGCAAGCCGTGTGCGCGATATGTTCGAGCAAGCCCGGCGACATTCCCCCTGTATTATCTTCATTGACGAAATCGACGCTGTCGGGCGCCAGCGCGGCGCGGGACTGGGCGGTTCACACGATGAGCGCGAACAGACCCTCAACCAGATGCTGGTCGAGATGGATGGTTTCGACACCGACACGAATGTCATCATTATGGCGGCTACCAATCGTCCCGATATTCTTGACCCGGCGCTGATGCGCCCTGGCCGCTTTGACCGCCGTGTGACCCTTGATCGGCCGGATGTGAAGGGACGCGAGGCCATCCTGCAGGTGCATGTCAAGGGCAAGCCGCTCGACCCCGAAGCCCAGCTGTCTTCACTGGCGCGCGCCACGCCCGGTTTTACCGGAGCTGACCTGGAGAATCTGGTTAACGAGGCTGCCATTCTTGCAGCGCGGCGCAATAAGAAGTCTATTGGCCAGCCTGAACTGGAAGAAGCCATTGAGCGCGTCATCATGGGGCCGGAGCGCAAGAGCCGCCTGATTAGTGATGAAGAGAAGCGTATTATCGCCTATCACGAGGCTGGTCATGCTGTGGTTGCCAATGCAATTGCCGAAGCCGACCCGGTGCAGAAAGTCACCATTGTTGGGCGTGGACAGGCGGGCGGCGTCACCTGGTTCCGACCGAACGAAGACCGTATTTTGATGTCGCGCAAGAAGATGATGGCGACCCTGGCCTATGCCCTGGGCGGCCGCGCCGCGGAGGAACTTATTTTCGATGATATTACTTCGGGCGCGTCGAATGATATCGAGCAGGTCACGCGCATGGCACGCTCAATGGTGACTCGCCTGGGCATGAGCAGCGAACTTGGCCCGATGGTGTACGGTCAGGCGCAAGAGTTGGTTTTCCTGGGGCGCGAAATTTCGGAGCAGCGCGATTACTCCGACGATGTCGCCAACCAGATTGACCGTGAAGTTCGCCGGATTGTTGAAGAAGCCTACGAACAGGCGCGTTCGATTTTGCGTGAGTACCAAGATAAGTTGAATGAAGTTGCCAACAGATTGCTCGAAGTTGAATCGCTCACCCGCGAGGAGTTCGAGGCCATTTTCCCGCCGCCACTGGGCAAGAAGAGCGGCACGCCCCAGCCAACGGCGTAGGGTTTGCAGCATAAATAAAAAAGTCTGTCCATGTTTTGGACAGACTTTTTTATTTATGCCTGAGCAGGTTCAAGGTTAACTTTATCTCAATAACTTCTTCTTCCCCCAGGCCAGCAGGCCGATTGCGATGAAGAGTATCAGGCTGTAGCCCGCGCCGCGCAGGGCGGATTCGGCGATGTCTTCATTGTTTAAAATGACTGGGTTGGGCGGCAGGGGGGTGGGCGTTTGGCGCGGGGTGGTGGTATTTGCCGGGGTTGGGAGTTGGGTTGGGCTGGCAAGCGGGCCGGGTGTTCGGGTTGCGGTTGTGTCCGGGGCAGGGGTGGGGGTGTCGGCGCTGTAGTTGCGGATTTTGAGCGGTGTGACCAGCACATCGCGGTAGGCGTCGGAGAAGGTTGCGCGCAGGCGCAGGACGTAGTCGCCGTCAGTCAGGGGAGTCGTGTCCCAGCGCAGAATTTCGCCCTCGAAGGGGCCGCTGCCACGGGCGAGGCTGAACCAGGTGTCGGTAGGGTTTTCGATAAAGGCGAAGGAGAGTTCCCAGGCGTTGATTCCGGGTTGGTTGACGGCGATGTTAATCGGGAGGCTGCCTTGCAGGGTTTCGCCATCCGTCGGGTAGAGAATGGCCAGGGCGGGGTAGGCAGGGTCCGGCGTGGTACGCTCCTCCTGGTTGGTGGCGCTCGGCGAGGGTGTGGAGTCGCTTTCTTGCGCGGAGACGAATCCGGGCGGCGACATCCACAAAAAGAGAAGGGGCAAAAGCAGGCTTAGAAGCCGAAGTTTAGCCAGTTTGTGCCAAAGACGGTCAGGCATATCAGGGTGGTGGCGATGATAAAGATGATGACGCCGCAGCCACAGCCGCAGCATCCGCCGCGTTTTAGGCCGAATTTGCGCTGCATGAATTGGGCGATGGTGTCGATGAGGAAGAGTTTGAGCAGGCCGGAAAGGCAGCCAGGATTTTGGTTCATAAGAATCTCCTTTGTGATTTGAGTTTAACATGAACTACGCAAATCTGCCAAATTGGGTTGCGCGGCTCCCTGGCCATTTCTGCTCGGTTTTTTTGTTGGTTCTCTTCTATTTGGTGTAGAGGAGGCCGTATTTTGGGTTGTGAGAGTACTTACGCGCTCCCACAACCCAAAATACGGGGACTTACCACGGAAATTTCCAAAGAACCTATTGCGTTTTTGTGTATACAGGTGATTTTTTTGGTATAATTTTTTTACCAGTTCCCCATCGATAAGGAGTTG
>JAWOIR010000263.1:0-4658 GCA_046484545.1 Anaerolineales bacterium | reverse complement strand
CGCCCATTTCGCGCAGCCAGAATTCGGCGATGTTGTGAAGTTCCTGGGTGACTGCGGGATTTTGCAGGTTCAAATCGGGCATGCCCGACCAGAACACGCCGTAGAAGTAGCCGTCCTTGCCTTTGTGCCAGACAGGTTGATTCCAGGGGCCGATGTAGCCGGGGTTGGTCTCACTCCAGATGTACCAGTCGCGGTATTGCGGGTCGCCCGCGTCAGAAGCGCGGAACCAGGGATGCCCGACACCGGTGTGGTTGAGGACGAGGTCAACGATGACGCGGATGCCGCGCTTATGGGCTTCTTCGATCAGGCGTTTGAAGTCTTCTTTTGTGCCGTACTGGCTGTTGACATCGTAATAGTCAACGACATCATAGCCGTGATAACTGGGCGAGGGCATGATGGGCATGAGCCAGATGCCGGTGACGCCCAAATCATCGGTGGTAGTCGGGTCGCCGTCGTTGAGGTAGTCGAGCATTTCGATGATGCCGTTGAAGTCGCCGATGCCGTCAGCACCGGAGTCTTTGAAGCTGCGCACGAAAATCTGGTAGAAGACGGCGTCGTTCCACCAGCCTTCTTCGAGGCCGGTCAGCGCGCCGGGGGGGACGGGGGTTGGTTCGGGCGGGGTGGTGGCCGTCGGCGGGAGGGGGGTTGGGGGAGGCGCTGTCGGCGTGGCGGCGGGGGCACCCCCAAAGGGGACACTGCAAGCGGCGAGGAGGGTCAGGAGGAGGAACCAGGTAAGGAGTTTTTTCATGGGGAGTCCTTTTTATCATCTTTAAGCGCGTGTTGGATGGCTGTTATTACTCCGTTTAAATCTTTCATCACATCCGTATTCCAGAATCGCAAAACCTGATAGCCTTGTGATTGCAGGAAGGTGGTTCTTTCATCGTCGTATTCATGCTGTTCGAGGTGCTGGCTGCCGTCCAACTCAATCACCAGTTTTTGGCGCGGGGCGCAGAAATCGACGATGAAGTTGCCAATGGCGTGTTGCCTGCGGAAACGAACGCCGTCAATGTGTGGATTACGTAAGGCCGCCCATAGTTTCTGCTCTGCGGGGGTTGGTTGAGACGCAATTCGCCTGCGAAGTGCATGGTTTTGGGGTTGGAGCGTTTGGGGGCATGGGGTATTTGATGTATTTTGGGAAGGCCCCCTCCCTGCCTCCCCCAAATACCAAAGAGCGGTATTTGGGGGAGGAGAAAGATGGGATTTCTGCCAGAAAATACCAAAGTGCGGTATTGGGGACGGGGAAGGCGCGCTGTCTTTTAGGAGACTTATCTCCTCCCCCCAAATGTGGACGAATTCCAGTCCGCATTTGGGGGGAGGTTGGGAGGGGCTGAAGGGGCCTATTTCGCCACCAACACCAACCCAGACTGGGGCCCAAGTTCAACCGTTAGCATGCCGTCTTTGACGGTAAACGTTCCGGCGTCGGCGGGGAAGGCGGATTGGTAGGTGGATGCGGTCAGTTTATCGGCGGGCAGGCGGAGGGTGGCGCGCGTCTCGCGTCCGGCGTGGAAGAGGATGAGGGTCTCCTCCGCGCTGGTGCGGCGGCGGTAGGCCAACAGGTCATCCTCCGCAAAAAGGATTTCAAAATCGCCAACCCGCAGGGATTTGTGGGCGTGGCGCAGGGCGGTGGCCTGGCGGTAGAAGTCGCTCAGGGGGTGGGGGTTGGCTTCGAATGCATCCCAAGGGAAGGATTCTCGGCAGAAAGGGTCGCCCGCGGCGGAGAGACCGGCTTCGTCGCCGTAGTAGATGCAGGGCGCGCCGGGCAGGGTCATCTGGCACAGGACGGCGAGGCGCAAGGCGGCTTCGTCGTTGCCGACCAGCCAGAGGGCGCGCGGCATGTCGTGGCTGTCGAGCATGTTCATTTGGGCGAAGTTGATTTCCCAATCGTAGCGGTTGAAGAGGGTTTCAACATCACGCTTGAACCCGGCGGCGTCAGTGGGCTGCCAGTTCAGGTCGGGGTGGCTCCATTTGCCGAGGTTGTGGCGTCCAAAAAAGGTCAGGATGGGGCCGGTAATCTGGTAGTTCATGACGGCGTCGAACATGTCGCCTTTGAGCCAGTGGGCGGCTTCGTGCCAGATTTCGCCGACGATGTAGGCTTCGGGGTTGACGCCCTTGACCACGTCGCGGAATTCCTGCCAGAAGGTGTCGTCTTTAATTTCTTCGGGGACATCCAGCCGCCAGCCGTCGGCGCCGAATTCGAGCCAGTGACGGGTGACTTCAAAAATGTAATCGCGCACGCCGGGATTGTCGGTGTTGAATTTGGGCAGGGAGGCGTGCCCCCACCAGGTGGCGTAGTTGGGCTGCTGGCCTTCTTCGCAGGGGTAGGCGTAGAGCGGATATTGCTGGACGTTGAACCAGTCGATGTAGGGCGAGTCGCCGCCATTTTCCATGATGTGATGGAAGGCCCAGAATCCGCGTCCGCAGTGGTTGAAGACGCCATCGATGACGATTTTCATGTCGCGTTTGTGGGCTTCGTCGAGCAGGGCGCGGAAAGCGGCTTCGCCACCGAGCAGGGGGTCGACTTCGAGAAAGTTGTAGGCGTTGTAGCGGTGGTTGGAGGCCGCCGAGAAAATCGGGTTGAGGTAGATGGCGGTCACGCCGAGGTCTTTCAGGTAGTCGAGTTTTTCGACGACGCCGTACAGGTCGCCGCCCTGGTAGCCTTGTTCTTCGGGTGGCGCGCCCCAGGGTTTGAGTTTGATTCCGCGCGCGTGGCGGGTCTGGTCACTGCGGCGGAAGCGGTCGGGGAAGATTTGGTAGAAAACGGCGTTTTTGACCCAATCGGGTGTTTGGACGTTCATTTGGTGATTGCTCCTTGGTGGATAACTTGATAAATTCTATACCGATTGTCATTTCGAACCGCGAAGCGGTGAGAAATCTTAACCATTGCGCGAAGATTTCCCCTGGCACCGCCCGCCAGGGCATGTGTTAGTCGCCGCTGAGCGGCTCCTTCGAAATGACAGACTGCAAACTACCCCCAACCGGCAAACCGCTTGGCACGCTGGCAGGGATGGTGTGGGCAAGGTCTGTGGCGGCGGGCGAGGTCAGGCTGTGCAGGAAGGCTATCAGGTCGGCGAATTGGGCCTCGGTCAGTCCCACGCCTTCGCTGGCCGATTCGGATTTGGTCGCCAGGATTGAGTCGATGACTTCCGGCGCTTCCAGGCACATGCCTTGCAGGGCCGCCGGGGTCAGTTGGGTCGGGTCGTAAGCCGTCAGCCCGGCGACCGGGTCAAAATGGTGGCGTACGGCGGATTCCAGCGTCCAGAACGCGCCGTTGTGCATGTACGGGCCGGTGATGCCGACGTTGCGCAGCGGCGGGGTGCGGAATTTGTAGCGGTCACAGTTGTTGCCGGTCTCGCGCGCCAGGCCCAGGTCGAAGGGCTGTTCGCGTCCCTTGCCGGGGCCGAGTTGCGGCACAAGCATATTGTAAAAGTTTTGGTCGGTCAATAGCGGGCCGGAATGACAGGAAGCGCAACCGGCCTGGCCATAGAACAGAATCGCGCCGCGCTTTTGCTGTTCGTCCAGCGCGCCCGCGTCACCGGCCAGGTAGCGGTCAAAGGGGCTATCCAAAAATGTAAACGTTGTCGTCTGGTAGGCTGCCATCGCATTGGCGGCGTGGACAAAGGTCAGTTCGTCCGTTGGAACATCCGGGTAGGCCGCGGTGAACAACGCCACATATTCCGGTATTGCCAGCAGGCGTTTCATCAGTGCCGCCCAAATATCGCGCGGACGGTAGTCCACAATCGCGGCCAGTTCGTTATGATTGCCGAAAATATCCACATCGCCGCGCAGTCCGCGCATTTCATCACGCGAAGTGACCGGGAACATGGCCTGGGCCGCCAGCAGGCTATCCAAGCCATCCGGCAGGCGGTCGCTGACCGGCGTGTGAAAACCGCCATCCGGCAGCACAAAGGCGCGGCCATCCCAGAAGAGCGCCTGCCACTCATTATGCCCCAGGTTGAAGACCGGCGACGCGTTGCGCGGCACAAAATCACGGCGTTCTTCGGGGCGCACGCGCTCCAGCCCCAGTCCAAAACCGCCCGTGCCAATCGGCAGCGACAGCCCATCACCGGTACCCAGTTGCGGATGGTGGCAGGTGGCGCAAGACGCATCACGGTTGCCGCTCAGTTCCGGGTCCCAGAACAGGGCTTCGCCGAGTTTCACCAGCGCGTCCGAATGAGTCGCAATCGCGCTCGGTGGGCGGGCGTCGGCTTTGGTCATCAGCGCGGATAATTTTTGGTCAGAAGTAAATGCAATTGGATTAAGAAAGAGAATAATCGCAGCCCCAAGCAGGAGACTGGCCCCGGAGATGGTCAACTCGCGGGCCTTGTTCCCGGAGCGGACTCCCGAAATCCCGCTCAGCAGACCGAAGAACAGCAAACTACCCGAAAGGGCCATCCCCGCCCCACGCGGACTCGGCCACGAGAGTATTTCCAGCGCCGAGAGCGGCATCCGCCCCGGGGCGCGCTCGATTTTCTCCAGGCCGCTGATTCCGCTGACAGGATATGCCAACCCGTAACGCTGGTTGGCGCGAATATCCCGGAAATCCTGCCGCACCCCATCCGGCCAGCGGATGGTGATATCGGCCTTTTTGTGCGTTCCCAGGCCGAAGTACAGGGTCAACTCATTGCCCGCCGCCACACTCGACCCGCTAATGATATCCT
>JAWOIR010000261.1:0-5606 GCA_046484545.1 Anaerolineales bacterium | reverse complement strand
GGCGGAACGCCCGAAGGCGTCATTGCCGCCTGTGCTATGCGCGCCATGGACGGCGAAATCCAGGGCAAACTCTTCGCCCGTAACGACGACGAACTCAGGCGTGGGCAGGACATGGGCTACGACTTCACCAAAGTCCTGACCATCGAAGACCTGGTCGCCTCGGAGGATGTCTTTGTCGCCGCGACTGGAATCACCACCGGCGACTTCCTGCAAGGCGTGCGCTACACCAGCCTGGGCGCCGAAACCGACTCACTCGTCATGCGTGGGCTGACCGGCACCATCCGTCAAATCAAAGCCACCCACCGCTGGGACAAACTCAAACGCCTGAGCGCCATCGATTACTAATTTCGCTTGACAGGATAGTCCCCTTTGCATATAATCTGCACTCGCGTTCCTCGTTAGCTCAATTGGCAGAGCGGGCGGCTGTTAACCGCTAGGTTCGAGGTTCGAGTCCTCGACGAGGAGCCTGGAACGCAAACACCCGTAGATTTGTCTGCGGGTGTTTTGTATTTAATCGCTCCCATCCATTACAATCACCTCAAACCCTCATCCAAAACCGAATAAAACCCGCCTTCGTATCGTTAAAGAAGTGAAAACACAAAGAAAGGACAGGCCCTTCATTGCCGACCCCACCCGCGCAAGCCGAAGCCGCGCTGATTGAAAAAGCCCGGCACGGCGACCGCAATGCCTACGGAGAACTTGTCCGCCAGCACCATCAAGGTGTCATCAACGTGGTCTACCGCATGTGCGGCGACCCGCAACTGGCGGAAGACGCAGCCCAGGATGCTTTCATCCAGGCCTGGTTGAACCTTTCCAAATTTCAGCCCGGCACCTCGCTGCGCAATTGGTTGTATCGCATCGCCGTCAATGCCGCCCTCGACAGCCTGCGGCGCGCGCCCAAAACGCCCTTCGACGAGTTCGAAAACCTGTCCCTGTCTGACCCGCAGGCCGGCCCCGAAGCCGCACTTTTACAAAAAGAACGCACTCAGGCCGTCCAGCAGGCCATCGTCTGCCTGCCAGAAGCCAGCCGGGCCGTGCTTGTCCTGCGCGAATATGGCGGCCTGTCGTATCAGGAAATCGCCGCCGCGCTCGACATCCCGCTTGGCACGGTCATGTCGCGCCTGAACTATGCCCGCGACAAACTCAAACAAACCCTGACCCATGAATGGATGGATACGGAGCAAGCCTATGTCTGAACATATCACCCAATGGCTGGGCGTATACCTCGATGACGAACTGCGCGGCGCGAAATTACGCCAGGTAGAAAATCACCTGTCTGAATGTGCGGCCTGCCAGATGGAACTGGACGACCTGCGCGGACTCTCTGCGCTCCTGCGCGAGACTCCGCTTCCCGATGACTTCCTGCCTCGTGAGCGCTTCGTCGCCAACCTGACCCTCAGCCTGCCTCGCCAAAACGGGACGACTCAGGCGCCCAAAGCAACCGAACTCGGTTGGTGGATGATTCCGGCTGGCATTATCCTGGCCTGGATATTCATGCAGTTGAGCGCGTACATTAGCACCGTATTGCTGGTCGCCGTCAACCTGGGATTTCTCGGCGAGGGACTGTCCTGGCTGTGGGGTGGGGCTGTCCGCCAGTCTATCTGGTTTGCGTGGCTGGTGAACCTGATTGGTGGACCTTCTGGCAACCTGGCCTTATTCAACACCATCGACCTGTTCCTGCGCGACCTTTTTAGCCATTATTTTTGGCAGGCCATGCTTGGCATCCTCTACCTGGCCTGGCTGGTGCGCGCCTGGCAAAAACAAACCGCCAATTCTGGGAGTCTCTCCCAGACATCAAATGTGTAAATCGGTACATTGAGCGCTCAAGAACCGTTCATCTGCAAAACAAAAAGGAGTGTGTAACATGTTAGATATCAAAAAAATTCTCGTTCGTTCCTGGCATATCCTGTGGAACTACCGAGCCCTGTGGGTGTTCGGCTTCATCCTGGCCCTGGCTGCAGGGGGCGGGGGCGGCAGCGGCAATAGCGGCTCTTCATGGCGTGACGACCAACCCAGAGAATGGCATGCACCGGGAGAATGGCACGATGGTGAGTGGCGCGGACTGGAAGGCGAAACACCTGGCGAAGTCCTCCAAAGCGCATTTGCCCGAATGGGTGAGCGTATCGCTGAACTGCGCGTCGAATACCCGGTCGAATTCGAGATGGGCATTGCCGTCGCAATCACCTTCTTCGTGGCTGCCCTGCTCACCAGCCTGGTGGTCACCATCCTGTACTATGTTTCTGAAACGGCCACCATCCGCATGGTGGATGAGTATGAGCAAAGCGGCGTCAAAATCGGCGTTCGACAGGGCTGGCGTTACGGCTGGTCGCGCGCGGCCTGGCGGGTGTTCTTTGTCAACCTGATTGTGCACCTGCCCACGTTTTTCATGTTCGTGTTGGTGATGCTGGTAGCCTGGTGGATAATCTCCGCCGCGCTGGGCGGGGTGCTCTCGACCCTGGTCTCCAGTATGGTGGCTGGCATTGGGCTTATCTTCCTGTTCGGCTTCATCACCTTTGTTGTGATGCTGCTGCTCTATGTCGTGCGTGATTTTGCCTGGCGCTTCGCCGTGCTGGAAGACAAGGGCGTGCGCGAATCGCTGGGGCTGGCCTTCGCCTTCATCAAGCGCAACTGGAAGAACGTTGGCTACATGTGGCTGGCCGTCCTGGGACTCAAGATTGCCTGGGCGATTGCCTTCTTTATCATCATTATCCCGTTGGCCATACTCTCCATCGTCACCGCCCTGGGTGGCATCCTGGTCACAATCCTTCCGGCCCTGGCCACCGCCGGCCTGGCCAGCGTGCTCTCCGCGCCTGGTTACTGGCCCTGGGCCTTTGCCCTGGTTGTGAGCGCGCCCCTGTTCATGATAGTAACCTTCTCTCCAATCTTCCTGGTTCAGGGCTGGGCGCTCATCTTCCAGTCCAGCACTTGGACGCTGACCTACCGCGAAATCAAGACACTCGAAACGGTCGGCCCCGCGCTCGAAGCGTAAGATAGCCGGGATGACAAGAGACCAGCCTCAACAGAGACTGGTCTCTTTTTTATTCAGCAAACTTGCCAACTCAATCCAAGAATGGCCGGGCAAAGCGGCGCTCATAGGCACCGTTTTGCTTGAGCATATTGTCGAAGTAAGAATGGGAAATTGGCAGGCGCAGGAATAGACGAAAGACCGGCCCCAGGATAGCCGGGAATTGCTCCGGGTGGGCAATTTTCGGCAGGATGGCCGGGTCGAAGCGCCCTTTGGCGGCCAGGCCCGCCCCGATGGCTTGCAGGTTGGCGAACAGTGCCTCGGTCATCTTTGGCGGCATGATGCGCACCGGCTCGCCGTTGCCTTTGACGATTGTTCCAAGATAGGCGCAGCCAAGCCGTTCGGCCAGTCTTTCGAGGTAGCGTTCGACAAAGCGCGAATGCAGTCCTTCGGGGAAACCGGACTGGACGACAAAGCCAATCGGTGGGTTATTCTGGCGCCCGACGAGTGGTTCAAGCGCTTCGATGAAATGCTTGACGATTCCGGGCATCGAATCGGTGTAAAGCGGAAAGCCGAGGATGACGCACTCGGCCCCCGCGAAGGCTTCCACCATTTTATCGGTATCGTTCAAGCGGACGAGGTGATGCGTCTCGCTGGTGCTGCCAAACCCGGCGGCAATTTCGCGCAGGAAGATGGCGGTATTGCCCTTTCGCCCGCGTGGTGAGCCGTTGAATAGGGTCAGGCGGCGGGGCGGGTTAACGGTCAGGCCCTCGGTGGCGGGTAAACGTTTGGGGTACGGCAGGCAGGCGGGAGCGTCGTCTGTGATTCGGCGGGCGATGTCCGTAGCCGGGGTGTCTGTTGTCAACGAAAATTCCAGGCGGGTTTTAAAGTTGAGCGCCGTCCGGCAGTGGATATTGGTGATGATTTGCAGGTCGCGGGAGTCGGTATCGGCTTCGGGTTCGAGTAGCAGGCCCAGGCGTGGATAGCGCGGATAGCGTTTCAGGTGATGGGCCTCGCCCTGGTCGACTTCCATGTAGGGGTGGATGAGCGGCAGGTGCTTGTCGTTGGCACGTTTGAGCAGTTCGGATGGGAAACCCATCTTGAGCGGCGCAGCCCACAAGACGAAATCGGCGTTGATGACGGCCCGGCCCATTTCGTGCGAGTCGTCGCGGTTGGTGCATTCGCCGGGCGTCTTGACCCAGCAGCCCCAACAGCCGACGCAGTAGCGCAGGGTCAGGTCGCGCAGGTCGAGTTGGGTTACGCTGTGGCCGCCCGCTTCGAGGGCCGGTTTGAGTTGGGCGAGATGGGCATCCAGCGCGCCGGGTTGGGGACCGCCGTTTAAGATGGTGATTTTCATGGTTTATCTCCGTTGATGGTTAATCTCGCGTTTTCAAAATCATCAAAACTTCCTGTTCCAACTTCCCAGGCTCGTCAAAAAAGATGTCGTGGGCCGCGTTCTCGAACCAGATAAGTTGCTTCCCGGCAGGTGCGTCGAGGGCTTCGTAATAGGCCTGGCTCAATTGCCAGGGCGAGTTGTAGTCATGGCGTCCGACAAAAAAGGCGACCGGGCAGCCCAGGGCAGGCACTTCCTCGAAAAAATTGACCCGCATCAGTTCCGGCCAGGTCTGTTCCAGCGAGCGGCTGCTGCCCAGCGGCCAGAGCGATGCCTCGATAAACGAATACTCCGGGGCAAAAAAGAGCATCTTGATTTCGTGGGCATAACTGTCGCTCGTGTGATACACGCCGCCAAAATGCAGCAGCCATTTGCGCTGTGTCGATAATTGTGCCAGCCAGTCGGAGGACGAATAGGCCGGGTCCACACTGGCGAGTTCCTGCCGCGCCCGTTCGTTGCCGGCCTTTTGGGCGGATTCCAGGGCGTACTCCAACGAAAGCCTTTCCGCCGTTTGATAATCCACCACCTGGCTGACGCTGATGAAGGCCGCGAAATCATCGGGATATTGAGACGCCAGGGTCAGCCCCAACACCGTCCCCCACGAAAAGCCCATTAAATAAACTTTCTCTACGCCAAATCGCTGCTTCAACCACCCGACCAGTTCATGCGCGTCGGACACATATTGCTCCCGCGTCAGGGCTGTCGCGTCGGCGAAGGGCGAAAAACTTTTGCCTGCCCCGCGCTGGTCCCAGTTCACTACCACGAAATGTTTTTCCAGTTCGGGAGTTTGAATCCGTAGTTTGGCGATGTTCGCGCTGCCCGGCCCGCCATGCAGGAACAAGAGCAGCGGGGCATTTGGGTTTTCACCGCGAATCGAAACCCACTGCTTCACACCACCGAGCGTCACCTGTTCCAGCGTGTTGATGCCACCCGGTGCGGCCAGTGGCGCGGGGCGCGACCAGAAAGCGGCCAACACCAAAGCGGCAAGGATGATGAACCAGATGAGCATGCGACGGCCTTTCTGCATGGGATTTATCCTGCGAATTTCCCGGCCAATTGACCCGCCCATTCGGCAATGGCCTTCCAGTTGCGCTTGTCGCCGGGCTGGGCCTGGATGACCAGCAGCACAAAAGGCACCTGCCACCATTTCATGCTGAAATATTGCAGACTGCCGCCGAAAACGCCAATCGAGACCGGTTTGACCCCCGGCGCGGCTTTAAGAATCGGCGTCAGGTACTTTTTCAGGGT
>JAWOIR010000163.1:0-5464 GCA_046484545.1 Anaerolineales bacterium | reverse complement strand
GAGATTATCCATGGCTTGCAGGAAAGCCAGGCGCAGTTGCGGCTGGTGGCTGTCCGCGCTGAGAATGGCGCGCTCATCCTGGACGATACCTACAACGCTGCGCCCGAATCAAGCCTGGCCGCGCTCAACTTGCTTGGAGAAATTTCCGGACGCCGTGTGGCCGTCCTGGGCGATATGCTCGAACTCGGGCAGTATGAGCGCGAAGGACACGAACGAGTCGGCGCACGCGCGGCTGAAGTGGCCGATGTGCTGGTCACGTTTGGGGTGCGCGCCCACCTGATAGCAGAATCGGCCCGCCGGGCTGGCTTGAAGCGAACCGCAGTGCAGGAGTTCGAAGATTTGGATGAGATGATTGCCTGGCTCGACAAAAACCTTACCGGTGACGATGTCGTCCTGTTCAAAGGCTCGAACAGTATGCGCCTGGACCGCGCCGTCTCTGCCCTGGAGGTAACCCAATGAAAGACTCGACCCTTGCCATCAGTCTGGCGGGCCTGAGTTTTATGCTGACCGTCATTTGGGGAGGCCCGCTGCTGCGGGTGCTGCGTTTTTACAAAATTGGCAAACTGATTCGCGTCGAAGAACCCGGCAAGCACATGGTCAAGATGGGCACGCCGACCATGGGCGGTGTCATGATTATCCTGCCGGTCTTGCTGCTGACCGTCCTGCTCAACGCGGTTGAACTGCTGGGGCTGAAACTGGCCGGGCAATCGGTGCTGGTTCCACTGGCAACCCTGGTTGGGTTTGCGCTGCTGGGTGCCATCGACGATTGGGAAGGCATTCGCGGCAAGCGGCGCGGCGATGGTCTGAGTATTCGCGCCAAGTTCCTCGCCCAATGGGTACTGGCGGCGATTGTAGCCTGGGCCTTGAAATACCTGCTGGAAGTGCCGGATGTGCTTTTCCCCGGTATGCAGTTGGTTGTCAGGCTGGATTGGTATTACGTGCCGATTGCGGCCTTCATCATCGTTGCCATGTCGAACGCCATCAACTTTACGGATGGGCTGGACGGCCTGGCCGGCATCATTTCCGCAACCATTTTTGCCGCTTATGGCGTGATTGCCCTGATGCAGGGACAAATCTTCCTGGCACAATTCTCGTTTACGGTAGTTGGCGCGTTGTTCGGTTTTTTGTGGTTCAACGCCCACCCGGCGCAGTTGTTCATGGGTGACACCGGCTCACTTGCGCTCGGCGCAACCATCGCTGTGGTCGCGCTCATGACCGGGCAATGGATACTGCTGCCCCTGATTGCAATTATCCCGGTCAGCGAGGCCCTGAGCGTCACCATTCAAATTTTTTATTTCAAACTGACCAAAGGACGGCGCTTTTTCAAAATGGCGCCCATCCATCTACATTTTGAGTTGCTCGGCTGGAGCGAAACCCAGATTGTGCAGCGTTTCTGGCTGATTGGCCTGCTGGCCGCCCTGATTGGGGTCGGGCTGGCGATGGCATAAGGATTTGGACCTGGCGATGACAGCAACCTGGCAGAATCAAAAAGTGGTCATCATTGGCGCGGCCCGGCAAGGGCTGGCGCTGGCGCGTTACCTGGCTCGACATGGCGCGCAGGTGACTCTCAATGACCGCCGTCAGCCAGACGAACTCCGCGACGAGATGGAATTGCTCGCCAAATTCAACATTACCTGGGCCCTGGGCGGCCATGACCCGGCGCTTGCTACCGATGCCCAGGCCGTTTTCGTTTCCGGCGGCGTTCCGCTCGAAAACCCGATTGTCCAGGCCGCCCGCCAGCGCGGAATCCCGGTTTCCAACGATACCCAGGTTTTTATGCAGGCAGTTCCCTGCAAAACGGTTGGCATTACCGGCTCGGCGGGTAAGACAACCACGACCAGCCTGGTCGGGCGCATGGCTCAGGCTGGGTCAGATGGCAAGTATGGCCGCGCCTGGGTTGGCGGTAACATCGGCGACCCGCTGATTAATTATGTGGATGAGATGCAGGCCTCCGATTTGGCAGTTTTGGAAATCTCCTCCTTCCAATCTGAGTTGATGACCACCGCCCCGGATATTGCCGCCATCCTCAACATTACGCCCAATCACCTCGACCGGCACGGCACAATGGAAAATTATGTTGCCGCCAAAGCCAGGATTGTGGGCTGCCAAACAGCCTCCGGGATTGCCATTCTTGGGCGTGACGACCCCGGCGCCTGGGGCCTGGCCTCGCAGGTGCGCGGCAGGTTGTTTTCTTTCGGCTTTTCACCCCTGCCCGAAGGCGCAGACGGTGCGTATGTGCAGGATGAACAGTTTTTCATCCGCGATGGCAGCCAGGTCATTCCGCTGCCGGTGGCGGATGCCATCGAACTGCGCGGCGAACACAACCGCTTGAATGTGCTGGCGGCCTGCATGATTGCCCATGCCGCCGGGTTTAGCCCCGAAGCCATGCGCGCAGGCGTACTTGGATTTCGCGGAGTGCCGCACAGATTGGAATTTGTGCGCACCTGGCGCGGGGCGCAATGGTACAACGATTCGATTGCCACCGCCCCGGAACGCACCATTGCCGCCATCCGCTCCTTCGATGGTCCGTTGATTTTGATGCTCGGTGGGCGCGACAAGGACCTGCCCTGGGAAGACCTGGCTACGCTTATCCACCGCCGGGTGGACCATGTGGTCTTGTTCGGCGAAGCGGCGGACAAAATCGAGGCCGCGCTGGGGCCGCGGGTGCCGGGCAACCGGCCTTTCAGTCAGGCCAGGGCCGCCAATCTCAAGGATGCCATCCTGGCAGCCTCGCGGGTAGCCCAACCCGGTTTCGTCGTCCTGTTTTCGCCTGGCGGCACGAGTTATGACGAGTTCAAAGATTTTGCTGAACGTGGAGAAAGGTTCAAAGAATGGGTACTGGCGTTTTCAGAAGCATTGCGATAGCCTCCGCTGAGCATCCGGCAGAATCCCGGCCTGGCGCATCTGGCGCGCTTGGCGCGATGCGCAAAATAAGCGGTTCTCTCGACCTGCCTTTGCTGCTTATCATGGCAGCGCTACTGACCTTTGGCCTGATTATGGTGTTTTCTGCTTCGCCCGATTTTTCGCTCCAGCATCATGGCAAGCCCTGGCAAATCTTCCTGCGCCAGATTGCCTGGGTTGTGCTTGGGGTGGTCACGGCTTATGTCCTTTCCCGCATTGACTATCACCACTGGCGCAGCTTGATTTTACCCGGCATGGTTGTCACTTTGGTACTGCTGACGGCTGTCTTGTTTATTGGTGAAGAACACCTGAACGCGATTCGCGGCCTGTTTCGCGGTTCCATCCAACCGGCGGAACTTGCCAAACTGGTGACCATTATTTACCTGTCTGTCTGGCTGCATTCAAAGCGTGAGCAATTCCACGATATTACCTGGGGTTTGCTGCCGATGGCGGTTATCCTGGGGTTGATTGGCGGCTTGATTTACCTGCAGCCGGATATTTCGGCAACGGCCACCATTTTTATACTCGGTGGCTTGCTCTTCTTCCTGGCAGGCGGCGACTTGCGCCAGATTGTTTTCCTGTTCGTGGTGGCATTGGTGGTCGGCTTCCTGATTGTCCAGGTCAGCCCGACCGGGCGCGAACGTCTGGACGCGTTCTGGATTGGCATTCAGGACCCGATGCAGGCATCCTACCATGTGCGCCGTTCGCTTGAAGCGGTGGTAAAGGGCGGCTGGTTCGGGGTTGGAATCGGCCTGGCAGATACCAAATACCTGGGCCTGCCCCTGGCTGCCACAGATAGTATTTTTGCCGTCATCGCTGAAGAACTGGGCATTATGGGCGCCATCGGCACGATTTTGCTGTATGCCGGCATCGTCTGGCGTGGATTGCGCATTGCGGTCAAGGCCCCTGATTTGCTCGGTATTTTACTGGCAACCGGCCTGACCTTCTGGCTTGCCAGCGAGGCCGCGATTAACATCATGGCGATGGTCGGCCTGATGCCTTTCGCTGGCAACGCGCTGCCCTTTATCAGCGCCGGCGGTTCGAGCATGTTAGTCTCTTTGATGGCAATCGGCATTTTGTTGAATATTTCCCGACAATCAAAATCGGGAACGCGAGAAGAAGAACGGAGAGAATACGGTGCGGTACTTGATTTGCGCAGGCGGAACCGGCGGCGGGGTTTATCCCGCACTAGCCGTTCATAAAGCCCTCCTGACGCAAGACCCGCAGGCCGAAGTGCTGTGGGTTGGCGGCGTGGACGGAATGGAAGCCGGCCTGGTGGAACGGGAAGGCATTCCTTACGATTCCATCCCGGCTGCCGGATTGCACGGGGTCGGCTTGCGACGCCTGCCTGGCAATCTGCTGGCAATTTTCAAGGGATTCCTGGCCTCCCGCCGTATTCTGGAAAAATTCAAACCTGACGCGCTCTTCTTCACCGGCGGATATCTGGCTGTGCCGATAGCCCTGGCCGGGACGAAAATTCCGTCCCTGCTGTATGTGCCGGATATCGAACCCGGCCTGGCGCTCAAGACCATTGCCCGCTTTGCCTGGAAAATTGCCGTCACCACCGAGGCTTCGCGGATGTATTTCCAGCAGCAGGAAAAAATCACGGCAACAGGCTACCCGGTGCGCGCAGAACTGGCCGGTTGGAAGCGTGACAAGGCGCGCAGGAAACTCAAACTGAGCACCGACTTGCCGGTCTTGCTGGTTTTTGGCGGCAGTAAAGGCGCGCGCTCGATTAACGAAGCCTTGCTCGAACACCTGCCCGGCTTGTTGGAGCGGATGCAGGTTATTCACATTAGCGGTGAACTGGATTGGCCCAATGTGCAGGAGCGCGCCAGGGCGTTGTCCGGTAATTTGCCCGAACGCTATCATCCCTACCCGTACCTGCATGAGGAAATGGGCGCGGCCCTGTCCGCCGCCGACCTGGTGCTTTCCCGTGCCGGCGCCTCAACCCTGGGCGAATTTCCGCTTTTTGGCCTGCCCGCCATCCTTGTGCCGTATCCACATGCCTGGCGTTACCAGAAAGTAAATGCGGATTACCTCGCTCAGCGTGGCGCGGCCCTGGTTATCGAAGATGCAAAACTCAAGAGCGGCCTGTACTTAACGGTTGAAAAATTGCTCGAAACACCCGAAAAATTCGAAGCGATGAGCAAAGCGATGCGTGAGTTGCATCAAAAACAGTCCGCCGAGAAAATAGCCAGTCTTTTGTTCAACCTGGCTGGAGAAAACAAAAATGGTTAGCCTGACCTTTTTATTTTGGATGCTTGTTATCTTGTTCGGCATCATTGGCGCGATGCGTGGCTGGGCGAAAGAGTTGCTGGTGGCATTTAGCATGATTTTGGCGCTGACTTTGCTGCGCCTGATTGAAACTTTTGTTCCTTTTGTCAGGAATATGATGCCACTGGATCAGATTAAAGTCGAGGGAGCGTTCGTGCCGCCTGTTGACAGCACCATTTTTTGGATGCGTGTCATCATCGTGATTTTGCTGGTTTTCTTTGGCTACCAGACTGTTGCCTTGGTAGCAAAGCGAGGCAAGGCAACAGTCTGGTAGCCAAAGAAAACC
>JAWOIR010000079.1:0-5246 GCA_046484545.1 Anaerolineales bacterium | reverse complement strand
AGGATATCGGTATACGCCAGGGGCAGGGAAACGTCCGCATCCTGGCCGTCCTGCAAAACGCCCTGGAGCATGTAGTCAAAACAATCCGGCCAGTTTGAAAATCGCGCTGGGTCCGCAAAATAGCCGAAACTTTCGCCGCGAATCTCGTTCATCTGACGCAGATAGCCCGCGCTTTCACGCTCGATGGCCTGCTGGTCGGCTTCGGACAGTTTCTCGCGCAAATTCCAGAACGAGACGCCGGGGATGAAATCCATGATGAAGTAATCGCTGGCCAGGATGTCCCGGCTGGAATCATAGGCGTGAACCTGCGGGACGGGCATTTCGGTGCGGTCGCGCACCAGGCGCAGCGCGCCGACCTCGGCCTGCATGATGTCCCGTTCGTAGCGCAGGACGCGCACCTCCGAGGGCGGCGCGACTTTCAAGACATAAATGCCGCCATCGTCCAGTTCAAGACGATAGGCGGCATTAAAGTATCCATCGGAAAGTTCTTCAAAACTGGCGAGCGGCTGTCCAAAGTGGAGGCGGGCAATCGCGCCAGCCTGCCCGGGCGTAACGGGTGTCTTGGAGAGACTTTTCATAGGGCGCGAACCGGGGCTACAAGAAAAACAGGCCGTACAACACGCCCAGCACCCCAATCACAGCCAGGATGTAAACCGGCAGGCGCGGCATTTCGCCGTCGTTTTCCATGGCGCGCCCAAACAAGAAGAAGACGAACGGGTGCACCAGGAAAGGCATGGCGAAGACAAAAGCAATCAGCCCGGCGGCGTTCTGGCCGAACATGCCGCCCTGCAAAGCGGCAAACAGGCCAAAATGCGAGAGCGCAGAACTCTTGGCCATGGCGGCGTTGTCCACCGGCAGGTTGTACAACAGCAACATACCGACAAAAATCGCTGTCAGTTGCCAACCGAGCGAGAAAAGCATCAGGCCGGTGACTTCCTTGCGTTCCTGCCCGTCCGCCTTGCGCAGGGTGTTGATGGCGACCGCCGTCAGCACAAGGCCAATCAGGGCGACGATAACCACGGGAAGATACAGCAGGCCGCCCTGCTCGTAACTGAGGGCCAGGATGGAAAAGACGAAGATATGCCCGAAGAAGGGAATATTAATCATGACCGGAGCGCGGCGCTGGGCTTCCTCGCCCAGGTCACCGGCGGTGCAGGCCCCGGTCAGGCCGGCATGTGAGAGCGCGCCAGCCATGCCCGGCCCCAGGTTGCGGACGGAGGCCGTCTTGGCCAGCAGCATCAGCAGGGCAATGCCGCCGAACATCCACAGCACCTGCCCGAAGAAGCCGTACATCAACACCGGGGCGATACCCTCCAGCCCGAGCGTGCCCTGGATGAGAGAGCCGCCGACGGTGAAGTTGGCCGCCAGGATAATCGGGATACCGGCAAACAGCAGACAGCGCAGGGTCGGGCCGCTCTTCAGGCGGAAGAAGGTCATGCCCAGGGCGGCGGAAAGAATCATGACAAAGAAAATCTGCGGCAGGGCGATGAGCGGCTTAATCCAGGCCGAGATATAGTAGGCCGCAATCAGGACGGCGACCAGGGCGAGGATTTCGATTAAGCCGCGGCGGATGTAGGCCTGTTTGTCGTCGATGACGGCGCGGTTGTCAATCAAAATCATCGAGAAGACCAGCCCGAGGTAGGCAATCAGCGGATAGTACTGCCCGATGGCGTCGGCGGGGGGAATGCCAAGCAGGTATTTGTACAGGGCTTCGACGCCCAGAAGCAGGAAGAAAGCGCGCACAATGAAAACGAAATGAGTGCGCGCCGTCCCCAGCACGACTTCTTCCATATTGTAAGTGACCGAGGTATCCGGCGGCACGGCTTCCTTCGCGAACATGCGCCGGATTTGCTGGCCACCGGTGAAGAAGGTCGCGGCCAGGGCGATGATGGTCGTACGGCTGAGGATGTTCATCAGCGGGAAATCGGGCAGGCCGGGCGCGGTTACGCCCGAGACGGTCAGCACGAAGCCCATCACCAGGCCAAAGATGACGATAATCAGGATGGGCGAGTAACGCGTGCCAGCCACGACGGTGCGGGCAATCAGCACCATCGGCACGAGGATGAACAGGGACCACCAGAATTGGTTGAGGAATTGCAGGTGGTCGATGGAGGCAGCGGGAGTGAGCATGAGGGGATTGGTTTCTCCGTTCGTTAAAATTTGCACAATTGTACTTTAGTTTTTGACGGAGGGAGAGCCGGAAATTTGATATTCATGCCTGCTTCGCAGGCATGAATATCAAATTTCCGTTTTTTTTCTTGTGGAGATAACCCTATTATTTGGGCGCAGAAAGCCGATAACGGATAAACTTTTCGCCTCCAATTTCAACCTCACCGTCTGCCTGGAAGCCCAGTTTAAAAATCCCCTTGATTCTGGTTCGGGTCGGTGGGAACAGGATGATTACCGATTCCAATTTCATCTCGTCAAAAGCCCGCTTGATAATCTCTTGATAGATAACCTGGCCGGCCCCCCAGTAATCCGGGTGCAGCACCAGTCCCAAATCGGCGTCGCCGTCCTCATACTGCAAGCCGCCCCAACCTGCAAATTTACCATCGATGATGAAAGCCCAAGGGCCATATCCATGCTCATCCCACTGTTTTTCTTTGCCCGCAATCCATTCCCGGCATTCCTTTTCCCCGAAGTTGTCGCCTGACAACGGCATTTGGCGGCGGACAAGAGGGTTAAGATTCAAGGCAATGTATTCAGCATTATCAACTTCGCTCATGCGTTTAAATTCGAGGTTCATGTTGGTTTCCTGTTTGTGAAAACTGTTTAGCACCAAACGCAGGTTTATCGGGCGCGGGTGCTATGTTGGGTTGATTTGGCATTTTCAACCTTTCAATATCTATCGTTCGCGATGGACAGGTCTATTTGCTCACTTGGCCCATGATGCTCTGTAACCGCCATGAAAATGTTGATTGTTTTCTGGCCGTGAAATACTGCTTTGCTTTTGGTCCATACAGGCGGCCTGCCATGCAAGCAATTTCGGAATAGTCCTTATAATCTGCCAAATACGTAAATTGTTGGACATGTATCGAACCTATGACTGGAATTCCATTCCAAATGGAACTGTCTGTGGTGCCATATGTATCAGGATATCCTGGTTCAAATATTTCTGACGGGGCACAATCTTCTAGCCAATCATACTCGGACACGAGTTCAGATGTCAGTTCACCGCAAAGGGCATCCGGCACTGCGCCCAATTGAATGAGATAGCCATTCGGTTTTAGTACACGATAGGCTTCGTGCGGATTCAACTCTGCCCAAGCGTTAATCACCACATCCACACTGTTTTCTGGCAATGGCAAATGCTCTCGATCCCCATTGATATAGGAAACATTGGTTATATGGGCTTGTTGGAGTTGGCGGTTCCCAAACCACACAACGGACTGATACCAATCAATCGCAAATACTCTTTTCGCTTTTGCGGCTGCGCCGGTCGCAGAGCGTCCGGTCCCTGCTCCAATATCCAGAACGTCACAATTCGTTAAGTCAATCAGCGTGTGTAGCTTTTCCATCAGGCCAACAGTGGATAAAGCAAATTTGTGATAGAGGTCCGGATATCTGCTGCTAAGCCAATCAAATTCAAAGTAGCCGGGGATAGGATTGCTTTCATCATAAATTCGCCATGAATCTACGGGAGCTGCTTGCAGCCTATAGCGGCTGCTGATGATTTCTTCCTGAGTTAAGTCCATGTTGCCCTTCTTGCCGGGTAGATTAAAGACCGAGCGCGCAGTCAGGTTAAATTCCCGTATTTTTGGGTGTGAGCGCGCTGCAAACGCGCGCGCCCACACCCAAAAATACGGCCTTCTTTACAGCAAATGTCAGAGAACCATAGAACCCGACCTGGTCAGTGGGGATTGTTAATTTACATCTTTTGTGTTGCATTTTTCTTTGGCAAAATTTAGCAGTATTTCCAGCGTTGGCATCGGGGATGGACGCACGAAACCTCCCAAAGCAGCAATTTCAGGCATCAATTCTTCCATTTCTTTCGCAAGCCGGTAGATTGTTGCAATTTGGCTCTCACAATCGGGGCTTATGGAAGTAAGAGAGCCTCCTTTGTAGCGAAAAGGTTCGTCGGCCACTAATCGCCGGAGTTCACGCAGCATTTTCTGTTGTTCTTCAAGCGAGGTAACGACAAAAACTGAATCCTGACGAATCAGGTATTTCACCGTCATCGCCATCATCATCCAGAAGAAGGCTGTGATTTCAGAGGCTTTTTCTGCGCGTTGTTCCAGGGTTTCAGGAGCCATTGGACTTGCTTCAGGAATGCCGAACCGGTCAAAAAGCAGTTGTGACGGAGATGCTCGCCGGGCAGTTTTTTGCGGGAGGATTATCCAGTCAATTATCAAAGCAGTTTGAGCATAGATGGTATTGGTAAATGTCCCGCCTTCGGGCGCATTGTTGTTATTCTCATGCAAAAATGCAATTTCACCAAACCGCGTGAATATTTCCATGCGTTCTGGTGTCGTCTGTGCGCTGACTTGAGATGGACGATAACAAAGGACATCGCTATGCTCATCATTAACCACAATGCTAATATCAATGTCGCTCAGGGCATCCTGATTTGAACGACTATAACTCCCTGTGAGCCACGCTGCAACAAAGCGCTCATCATCTGATATCGCCGCAATAATCTTTGCAAGAAGTTGCTCTCGATTTTCAGCATAGGTTTGTAATGAAAGATGTGTCATGAAATACTCGCTCACTTCTCTAAAGTTGAAGGGGTTATAAAATGCCTGGGGTTGCCGCACGCTGTCCCTTCAGGTGGCACAATCCATCAGCAGCCTGTCCTGAGCCTATCGAAAGAATAAGTGCCAGGCGTAGCTCTCCTACACCGAATCACGCTTCACAACTACGCCGTCCCCCGCAGAGGTTCGCCGGATTTCCTCGCGTAAGGCGATTATCTCTTCCCGGAGGGCAGCCAGTTGTTTGGCACCCGCAAGCTCGGCTGCGTCATTCTCCGCGTCGCGGCCGATGAAGAAGGTTGCGAGTGTCGCCGTCACGTAGCCGAAGACGGCAAAAGCATACAGCGCCAGGAAGATGCACAGCACGCGCCCCTCGACCGTCTGCGGCCAGTACTGCGAGCCCATCGTGGTAAGAATCATCGCGGTCCACCACAGCGCTTCACCGTAGCTCGTTATGCCGCCGGGAGTCTCGTTCTCGAAGGCGTACATCCCGGCCGCGCCGGTAAACATAACCAGTACCGTGAGGGCGATAACGTAGCCGAAGCCCCGCCGACTCAG
>JAWOIR010000057.1:0-4806 GCA_046484545.1 Anaerolineales bacterium | reverse complement strand
AAATTTCTGCTTCTAATGGAATTTGTGGTTTGCCGCCTCCGCCTGGACGTAAACGTCCGGGCTATAGCGCTGCGCCCAATGAATTGGGCTTTTTAGTCCTGTTCAGCTGAGGGATTCACAGCCGAAGCGCGCACCAACAAGAACAAGATTCAGGCCATTTCCATCGAATACAGGATGTATGGACCTTTATCGTCGACGCCTTCTTTTTCAAAAGCCATGCCGCATTTAGTGGCTACGCGAATTGATGCGGCGTTGTCGTGGTCTATCAGGCATATCAGGCGGGTGATGCCGAGTTGTTCATGGGCGTATCTGGCAATCCCGCGCGCGGCTTCGGTAGCCAGGCCCTGCCCCCAGTATTCCTTTGCCAGCATATAGGCAATTTCGATTTCAAACTGGTCGTCAATTGTCCAGGGCAACAGGCCACAGCGGCCGATGAATTGACCGGTTTCTTTTAGGATGGTGGCCCAAAGGCCCAGTTCCGGGTGGCGGGGATGGCCGTTTAGAAACCATTCCAGTTCTTCGCGGGTTTCTTCGAGAGTCAGCGTGCCTTCGGGAAAGTATTGGCGCACAACAGGGTCGCTGTAAAGAGCGTAGAGCGCGTCGAGGTCAGTGAGGATGAGGCGGCGCAGGAGCAGGCGGTCGGTTTCGAGGATTTGCATATGATTGTCCGTGATTTCCAGTAGGGGCGAGCCGCCGGCTCGCCCCTACGACAATAAAAATTCCAATAAATGGCGATTAAAAGCCTCGGCCTGGTCGATGGCGGCGGCGTGGCCGGCTTTGGGGAGGATGACCTGGCGGGCGTTTGGGATGGATTGGGCCAGCAGGGTTTGGCGTTCGGGCGGGACGGTGTTGTCGTTTTCGCCGCTGAGTACCAGGGTGGGGATTTTGATTTTGGATAGGCGTTTGCGCGAGTCGAACAGGGCCAGGGCGCGCATGGCGGCGCGGTAGGCGCGCGGGTTGGCGCGGGCGATTTGTTCTTCGGCCATGCGGCGCAGTTCGGCTTGTTCAGGATGGGGGAAGACGCGTTTGGCGACAAATTTGGCCTGGATTTCAAGACCGAGGCTGTGGACAACCAGGAATCGTTGCAAGAAATACAACCATTGGGAGATGTTTTTGGGCCGCAATGCAGAAAAAGTGCTGACCAATACCAGTCTGCGGACATGCTGGGGATAGTCGAGGGCGAATTGCTGGGCAACAACTCCGCCCATGGAGAGGCCGACCAGATGGACGGGGGCGGCATTCAGTCCGCTAACGAGGTCGGCCAAAAGGGCGGCGATGCGTTTGAAGGTCCAGCCCTGGCCATCGTAGGCTGAGTCGCCGAAGCCGGGCAGGTCGGGGGCTATCGGGCGGAATCCGGATTCGATAAGGGCGTCCAGTTGCAGGGTCCAGGAAGATGCGTTGGCTCCCAGGCCGTGCAGGAGCAGAACGCCGGGGTTGTTTGAGTCGCCGGGGTCGAGAGTATGCATGGATTTCCCCTCATTAAAGGAAGTAGGACAAGATGCTATCTTGTCCTACCAGGTTTATTTGGGTTCGATGTTGCCTTTGTCGTCGGTGGGCTGTTCGTCTTTTTCGTCTTTTTTCTCGCTCAGACTGTCGCGAAAGGCGCGCAGGCCGGAGCCGAGTTCGCCGAGGACTTTACCGAAGCGGCCAGGCCCGAAGAGGATGATGATAATCACCAGGATGATGAGAAGTTCCCAGATACCGAATGGCATTGTTTTTACTCCTTGATAGGTTGGTTGGCCTGATTATACCCTGTGCGGGGGGAAACCGTCTAAAGGCGGCGGTAAGTTAGGAGCGGCGGCCAAAGAAAATGCCTTCGAGCAGGCGTCCGAGGCGGCGCAGGAAGGAGCGGATAGGCGCAATCCAGGGGAAGATGGCGGGTTTGACGATGCGGCGGGTGGCCTGTTTTGGCCCGGTCCATTCGGCGGCAAGAGCGCCCCAGGTGAGGCCCGCGCCGAAGCCGACAAAGACGACTTTGTCGCCGGGGCGCAGTTTACCCTGCTGGACGGCTTCGACGGTGGCAATCGGGATAGAGGCGGTGGAGGTATTGCCGTAGCGGTCGAGGTTGAGCATAAATTTGTCCATGGGCATTTTCAGGCCGCGCGCGGCGGCTTCGATGATGCGCTGGTTGGCCTGGTGCGGCACGATGATGTCGAGGTCTTCGAGTTTCCAACCGGATTTTTCGACGGCTTCGTGGGTGGCCCCGGCCATGACGCGGGTCGCAAAGCGGTAGACTTCCTTGCCGTCCATGTGGATGAAGTGCATGCCGGTACGCAAGGTGAATTCGCTGGTGGGTGTGCGCGAGCCGCCGGCCGGGATGGAGAGCAGGTCGCCGCCGGAGCCGTCAGAGTGCATGACTGCGCCACTGGTACCGCCGGGCTGGTCGCTGGCCTGCAACACAAAGGCCCCGGCCCCATCACCGAACAGGATGCAGGTGTTGCGGTCTTTCCAATCGATAAAACGCGAGAGGGTTTCGGTTCCTATGACAAGCACTTTTTGGTTTGCGCCGGAACGAATGGCTTGTGCGCCCATGTTAAGGGCATAGATAAAGCCGGAACAGGCGGCTGAAAGGTCGAAGGCCCCGGCTTTGGTGGCGCCGATTTTGTCCTGGATGATGCAGGCAGTGGCCGGGAAGATATGTTCGGGGGTGGAGGTGGCACAGATAATCAGGTCGAGGTCGGTGGGCAGCAGGTCGGCGATTTTGAGGGCTTCGATGGCGGCTTCCGCGCCCAGGCTGGCCGAGGATTGGCGGTCGTCGGCGATGCGGCGTTCGCGGATGCCGGTGCGTTCGCGAATCCATTCGTCGTTGGTTTCAACCATTTGGGCGATGTCCTCGTTGGTGACCACCTTGGCAGGGACGGACATGCCCCATCCGGTGATGTGTGCGTATGGCATAGGAACTCCAGTGTCATTCTTCGAATCGACTCAAGACCAGTGTGGCGTTGTGGCCGCCGAAGCCGAAGGAATTTGAGATGGCGTGGCGCGGCATTGCCGGGCGGGCCTGGTTGGGGATGATGTCCAGGTCGCAGTTGGGGTCATGGTGAACGTGGTTGATGGTGGCGGGCAGGATGTTGTGCTGGAAAGTCAGGGTGCAAATCATGGCTTCCATCGCGCCGGCTGCGCCAATCATGTGTCCAGTCATCGACTTGGTGGAGGAGACGGGGATTTGATAGGCACGTTCGCCGAAGACAGTTTTAATGGCGGCAGTTTCGGACTTGTCGTTGAGCGGGGTGGAAGTGCCGTGGGCGTTGATGTAGTCGATGTCGCTCACGTCCAGACCGGCATTCTGGATAGCGATTTGCATACATTTTGCCGCGCCGGAGCCGTTCTCCGCCGGGGCCGAGACATGGTAGGCATCGTCGGTGGTGCCGTAGCCGGAGATTTCGGCCAGGATGGACGCGCCACGCGCGCGGGCGTGTTCAAGCGATTCGATGACGAGCACAACGCTGCCCTCACCCATGACGAATCCGTCGCGGGTGGCGTCGAAGGGACGCGAAGCGGCTTGCGGTTCGTCGTTGCGGGTCGAGAGTGCGCCCATGACGTTCATTCCGGCGATGGTGATGGGGGTGATGGCCGCTTCCGCACCACCGGCCAGGATGACATCGGCTGCGCCGCGCCGAATCATCTCCGCCGCTTCGCCGATGGCATTGTTGCCGCTGGCGCAGGCTGTGACGACGGCCATGTTCGGGCCGCGCAAGCCAAGATGGATGGCGACCATCCCGGCGGCGGTGTCGGAAATCATCATCGGGACAAGGAAGGGGCTGACGCGGTCGGGACCTTTTTGGTTCAAGACTTCGATTTGGGCGGACAGTGTGCCAATTCCACCGATGCCGGTGCCGACCACGACCCCGATGCGGTCGCGGCTGGAATCGTCCACACGCAGGCCGGACGCAGTCAGGGCCTGGGATGCGGCGGCCAGGGCAAACTGGGTGAAACGGTCCATGCGACGGGCTTCGCGGGTGCCGAACAGGGCGGCAGGGTCAAAGTCCTTGACCTCGCAGGCAATTTTGGTCTTGTGCGCACTGGCGTCGAAGTGGGTAATCGGCCCGGCGCCGGATTTACCGCCAATAAGCGCCTGCCAGGCTTCGGAAGGGGTATTTCCCAACGGGCTGATACATCCCAGCCCGGTAATGACAACACGATTTCGCATGAAATTCTCCTCGATAAAGTATCTCAAGGTATAACACAAAGTGGGTCAAAGGGAGGCGAATGGCTGAAGGCTCTTTGAGAATTCTCATGTGAAGTGGTTCTATGATATTTGCCGTAAAGAAGGCCGCATTTTGGGGTATGAGAGCGCCACAAACGCGCGCGCTCTCATACCCCAAAATGCGGGGGCTTATCGCGGGAATTTCTAAAGAGCCTGTGAAGTTATGACATTTGTCACTTGAAAAAAAGATAAAATAAGAGTAATTTTATCCAAATACCATCTTGCCCTTTTCGTGACTTCTGTCACAATTTTTGCGCCAAAAACAGGGTATCATTAAGCAAAGATTAATTCGAGCCAGGATTCAGGTGAACGATGCAAAGATTACTATTGGTCATTGCCGCAGTCGCGGCAGTCATGTCACTGGGAACATTTACCTACGTCAGCGGCGCAGTCCCGATGATGGGCAGCGCGCCGGAAACCTGCGCTACCTGTCACGTTATGGATGCGGTTTATGAAAACTGGTTCCATGCCAAGCACGGGAATGTTGCCAAATGCGTAGATTGCCACCTGCCGCATGACAATTTCGTCAATTACTGGGTGGTCAAGGGCCAGACCGGTATGCACGATGTCTACATGTTCAGCACCGGCCAAATCCCGGA
>JAWOIR010000055.1:0-13724 GCA_046484545.1 Anaerolineales bacterium | reverse complement strand
ACACCTCCATCCACGCCATCGAAGAACTGGCAGAGCCGCCTTACCTGTATAGCCAGCCGATTGAGTACACGCTCACAAGGGAAGATGGAACGGGTATTACCAAAACCTACAGCCCGCACGGCTTCAACGGCTGGGTGCAGCGCTACGAGCGCGTGCAAGATATTCTGCCTCCTTCCGCCCTGAGACGCGGCCCGGTGCTGGAAGCCGAAGCCTGGCTCATCGAATCCGCCGTGTTGTGGGAACATGCCCTGTCCGCTTTGCGCAAAGACCCCCTGTATTTTGTCGAAGAGCAGATGTTTTCAGAAGATGCCTAATCCGCTGTTGCCGGATTGTTCTCGTGGCTGTCGTACTGGCGCAGCACCGGCCATTTTGCCATGATGAGCAGGGCAGCGATGATGGTCCAGACTCCGCCGCTGACGATGGCAAATGGCACGCCCAACGCGCTGGCGACCAGCCCGGCGCGCACTTCGCCTAACTGCGGCCCGCCCTGGAAAAAAACCTGGTTGATGCTGGTCATTCGCCCGCGGATATGGTCGGGCGTGTTCAACTGGCGGATGGTGTTGCGGATGATGGTGCTGACCGAATCGGCGGCGCCCATCAGCGCCAGGGTGATGAAAGCCAGCCAGAAGGTTTGCGAAAGGCCAAAGGCGATGGTCGCCAGCCCGAAGACGATAACCGCTGTCAGGAAGACCGGCCCCTGCCTGCGGAGATTCGGCAACTGGGAGACGACAAAGGCCGCCAGAACCGAACCCGCCGAACCGGCTGCGCCGAGCAGGCCGTAGCCGACCTCGCCGACTTTCAGCATGTCGCGCGCGATAATCGGTAGCATGGTGTTGGCCGCCGCAAAGAAAGTGGCGAAAAAGTCCATCACCATGGTCGAAAGGATGATTTTACGCGAGAAGATGAAGCGGACGCCATCCACGATGGCCGACAGGCTGACTCCGCGGGCGTTGCTGAAATCTTGTGGGATTTTGCCGATTGCCAGCAGGGCAAAAATAACCGCCAGGAAGGAAAGCGCGTTGAAGAAGTAGGTGTATCCCTGCCCGAGTGTGGCGATGACGATGCCGCTCATCACCGGGCCGGCCACCGCGCCAACGTTGGATGCAATCGAGTTCAGGCTGAAGGCATTCGGCAGGTCTTTGGCGTCCACAATGTTGGGCACGATGGCTTGGCGCGCCGGTGCGTCGAAGGCAATCGCTGCCGCCTGGACGGCTGTCAGTGCGTAAATGTGCCAGATTTCAGCCCGGCCGGTGAATGTCAGCGCGGCCAGCCCGACGGCCGTCAATGCCATGGAAACCTGGGTGATGAACAGGATGGTTCGGCGGTTGTAGGTGTCGGCAAACGCGCCGCCAAACAGCGAGAAGATAATCACCGGCAAGATGCGTGCCAGGCCAATCCCGCCCAGAGCTAGCGGGTCGGGCGTTTCGCTCAAATCACGGATATGCCAGTGGATGGCTGCGACCTGCATCTGCGACCCGGCGACGGAAACCATCAGCCCGAGCCATAGGAAGAGGAATTTTCGGTTTTTTAGGGCGGGGGGATGTGCATGGTTGAAGGTCAGAATGATGATTGCAGAATGATGAATAAAATTCTGCATTCATCATTCTGCATTCTGAATTTGTCAGGTTCCCCAATCCCGCAAATACAGGAAATCATACCCCACCGTGCGGGTGGTGATTTTGGCGACCGGCGGCATGACGCGCTTGAAGTGGTTGCGGCGCACGCGGCGGACGACGGTCTCGACAAACTCGCGCTTGAACCCCGCTTCGACGCATTCTTCCGGGCTGTAGCGGTGGTCAACCAGCAGGTAGAGCAATTTGTCGGCTTCTTCGTAGGTGAAGCCGAGTTCCTGTTCGTCGGTTTGGCCGGCCCATAGGTCGGCGGAGGGGGCTTTGTCGATGATTTCCACCGGGACGCCGACTTCGCGCGAGAGTTGGCGCACCTGGGCTTTGTATAGGTCGCCAATGGGGTTGAGGGCGTGGGCGCTGTCGCCATACAGGGTTGAGTAGCCGAGTAGGATTTCGGTCTTGTTGCCGGTGCCGATGACGAGTCCTTTGAAGGCTTCGGACTGGTCGTAGAGCGTAATCATGCGGCAGCGGGCCATGATGTTGCCCTTGCGCATGTCTGACATCTCAGGGAATTTGGAAATCAGCCCGTCGGCCATTTCGGTGATGGGGATGTCGAGGTGCGGGATGCCCAGGTCTTTGATGACCAGCATGGCGTGGTTGAGGGAGTCTTGCGAGGAGGTCTTGTAGGGCATACGCACGCAGAGCAGGTTTTCGGGGCCGAGGGCTTCGGCGGCGAGATAGGCGACCAGGGCTGAATCGATGCCGCCCGAAAGGCCGAGCACGGCGCGGCTGAGTCCGGTGCGCGTGATTTCGGAGTGGATGAAGCGCGTCAGCAGTTTGCGGACGAGGCCGGGGTTGATGGAAAGGTCGATGTTGATTGTCATCAGGAATTATTCCTTCTGTTGAAATCTTTTTCATCCCACCCCCGACCCTCGCGACAGGAATCCTGTGGGCGCTCCTCAAGGGGCGGGGAGGCGAACGCGAAATTGGCTATTCGGGCGGCTTTATGCCGCCCGAATAGCCAATTTCGCGGATTTCCCCCCTTCCCAGCGGGAAGGGGGGCAGGGGGGATGGGAGAAAACAATTGCGCGGACATTTTCTGTTGAATCCGGTTTATCTTGCCAGAATCCGGTTCAGTTCCTTTACGACCATCTCCGGCCTTTCATCGCGCAGGAGCGGCTGCCGGATGCGGGTGCGTCGCAGTTGGGCCAAGTCGATTTCGGCCAGGGTGAGAGATTCGTCGTTGTAAGGGGCGCAGGCGATTTGGCGGCCATCCGGGTCGTAGACGGTGGAGCCGCCGAAGAAGTTGAGTCCGTCTTCGAAGCCGACGCGGTTGGCATGGGCAAAGAAGGAGGTGAACAGGCCGGAGTAGGCGCGGTTGATGTCTTGCACCCACTGAGCTGAGCCGAGAATTTCGTCGGTGACGCCGCGCCCGGGCGAGGCGGAGGTCAGGTAGAACAGGTCGGCGCCGTCGAGCCAGAGCAGGTAGGGCGAGGAGACGTGCCAGAAGTCTTCGCAGACCAGCACCCCGACGCGCCCAAAGCGGGTCTCGAAGGAGCGGAAGCAGTCGCCGGCGGCGAAGTAGCGGCGCTCGTCGAAGATGCCGTAGGTGGGCAGGTGGACTTTGCGGTGGACGTGGACGATTTCGCCTGCTGATAAATAGGCGGCGGAGATGTAAAACCGGTAGCGTGAATCCGATTCGACGAAGCCGACGAGCAGGTCGAGAGCGTGGGAGGCTTCGAGGAGCGGTTTGAAAACGGAATCGCTTTCAGACGCAGGCCGGGCCATATCAGCGGCGATGTCCTGCAAAACGTATCCCGTTAAAGAAAGTTCGGGGAAGATGAGCAAGTCAGCGTCGGAAGCGGCGGCTTGTTTGGCGAGGGCGAGGTGCTTTTCGAGGTTGGCGTCCATGTCGCCGAGTTTGGTGTTGATTTGGGCCAGGGCAAGGTTCATTGCGGGTCTCCGGGGTGGGTTCGTGTCAATATTACCATAAGTCATGGCTTTCAAAGCGTATCAAATCGGATAATTTCGGGTTATAAAACCTGGCATTTTGATAAAAATTTTACAAACTTCGGCTATAATCTTTATTGGTTCGCTGATATTTGCCGTAAAGAAGCCTGCATTTTGGGGTGAGCGCGCGCGCTCACCCCAAAATGCAGGGGCTTATCACGGGAATTGCCAAAGAGCCTCTGTATTTTTGATGCCAAATAACCGGATAGTAGTTTCCGGATTCCCCATCGGAGAGCGTTATGGATAAAAAGAAATTGTTGCAAATGTATTATGAGATGGTGCTGATTCGACGCGTGGAGGAACGCGGCGCGGAATTGTACCAGGCCGGGAAAATCGGCGGGTTCATGCACCTGTATATCGGCCAGGAGGCGGTTTCGACCGGCCTGATTACGGCTCGCGAACCGCGTGACCGTGTGATTACGGCTTACCGCGACCACGGCGTGGCTTTGAACTGCGGTATTTCGGCCAATGAAGTCATGGCGGAATTGCTCGGCAAAATCACCGGCATGTCGAAGGGTAAGGGCGGTTCGATGCACATGGCCGATACCGAGAAGAATATGTGGGGGGGGCACGCTATTGTGGGCGGGCACCTGCCGATTGCCGCCGGTTTTGCCATCGGCGACCAGTATGCCGGAAATGACAATATCACGATTTGTATGTTCGGTGACGGCGCGACCAATATCGGTTATTTTCACGAAGCTCTGAACCTGGCCAAAGCCTGGGGATTGCGCGTGTTGTGGGTTTGTGAAAACAATCAGTATGGTATGGGCACAACGGTTGAGCGCGCTTCGGCGGTGGCGGAAATTCGCCAGAAGGCTGAAGGCTATGGCATGAAGAACAGCCAGGTGGATGGCATGGATGTGATGAAAGTCTATGCTGCTGCTGAAGAAGCCATCAAGTATGTGCGCGAAAATGGCCAGCCCTATTTTCTGGAAGTAGACACCTATCGCTTCAGAGGTCACTCGATGGGCGACCCGGAGCGCTACCGAAAACAGGAAGAAGTTAAAAAGTGGCAGGAAAACGACCCGATTGGCATTTTCCGCGCCTATCTGGTCAAAGAAAAGGTTGCCACCGAAGCTGCATTGGACAAAATCGACGCCAAGGCTGATGATGAGACCAATAAAGCGGTCGAGTTTGCCGAAGCCAGCCCCGAACCGGGCATGGAAGAGTTGTTTAAAGACGTTTATGCGGATTTCGAGGCGCGCTAATTCGATACTCGAACATCGAATACTCGAACTACGAATATCGAATCACGAGGAACTTATGGCTAAAATTACTATGCGCGAGGCAATCTCGCAAGCACTGAGCGAAGAAATGGACCGCGACCCGGCAGTCTTCATTATGGGACAGGAGGTCGGTGTGTGGGGCGGCACGTATGCCGTGACCAAAGGTTTTTATGACAAGTACGGCCCGGAGCGTATCAAAGATACGCCGATTGCTGAAAATGCCATCATTGGCGGCGCAATCGGCGCGGCGATGGTCGGACAGCGCCCGGTTGCGGAGTTGATGACCATTAACTTTGCCTTCTCGGCGATGGATTACATCGTTAACCAGGCACCCAAACTGCGCTATATGTTCGGCGGACAGTTTGAAGTCCCGATGGTCATCCGGGCTGTCGGCGGCGGCGGACGCCAACTTGGCGCAACCCACTCGCAGACACCGGATGCGATTTTCGCACACTTCCCCGGCCTGGTGGTGGTCAGCCCCGGCACCCCGGCAGACGCCAAGGGCCTGCTCAAGAGCGCCATCCGCTCGAACGACCCGGTGCTGTTCATCGAACATGCCACCATGTACCAGGTGCGCGGCGAAGTGCCGGACGGTGAACATCTCGTCCCAATTGGCAAGTCAACCGTCCAGCGACCTGGCAAGGATGTCACGATTGTGACCTACTGCAAAGGCCTGGAACTTTCGATGAAGGCCGCCGACGAACTCGCAAAAGATGGAATCGAGGTCGAAGTCGTCGACTTGCGTACCCTGCGTCCGCTTGATATGGAGCCGGTGCTGGAATCCTTCAAGAAGACCAACCGCGCGGTGGTGGTCGAAGAGGGCTGGAAGTCCTACGGCGTCGGCTCTGAAATCGTCAGCCGCATCTACGAAGAAGCCTTTGATTATGTCGACGCACCCATCATCCGGGTGGCGCAGAAGGAAGTCCCGCTGCCGTATAATCGCGCGCTCGAACAGGCCGCCCTGCCGCAAACCTCCGATATTGTGGCGGCGGTCAAGGAGGTGTTGAAGTAATGGCTGAAACTATCAATATGCCCAAACTCGGCTTCGATATGGCCGAGGGCGTGCTTGTCCGCTGGCTCAAGCAGGTTGGTGAGCCGGTTAATAAAGGCGAGGTGCTGGCTGAGATCGAAACCGACAAGGCGACGGTCGAGGTCGAGTCAGCTTTCAGCGGTGTGGTGCTGCAATTGCTGGTCAGCGAGGGGGATGTCATCCCGGTCAATGACCCGATTGCGGTGGTGGGGGAAGAGGGCGAAAAAGTTGAGGATGTAACGTCGAAGACTGAAGAGAAATCGTCGGAGGGTGAAGAAAAATCGTCGAAGGTCGAAAGTCAAAAGTCGGCGGAAGAATCGGAAACCATAGAACCGGAGGACCGGGAAACGGATGAGTCCCAACCTTCTCCAAGTTCCAATCAGCAATCCGAAAGCGTCAAGGCTTCTCCCCTGGCCAAGAAAATCGCCCGCGACAAGGACGTTGACTTGGGTTCTGTCGTCGGTACCGGCCCCGGCGGGCGGATTGTGCGGCGGGATATTGAGGCGGCGCTTGCGGGCGCTGGTGCGCCGACCAAAGACGATAGATCAAAGACCGAAGCAGCCGTTCTTCCTCCGTCCTCGGTCCTTCATCCTTCGTCCCTCCCCGATGAAACCATCCAGGTAACAAAACTGCGCCAGGCCATTGGCCGCCGGTTGCTTGAATCCAAGACCACCATCCCGCACTTCTATGTGACCCATGAGTACAAGATGGAAGCGCTGATGGGATTGCGCAAACAGGTCAACGGCTACCTGCCGGATGACGAAAAACTGTCGGTCAATGATTTCATCCTGAAGGCGGTTGCGCTTTCCCTGCGTGAATTCCCCAACTTGAATGCGACTCTCGACGGCGACAAGGTCATCCGCAAGGGAGGTGTCAATGTCGGCGTGGCTGTCACCGTCCCCGGCGGGCTGATGACGGTTGTCGTCAAGGATACCGACCAGAAGCCGCTGCGCCTGATTTCGAGCGAGGTTAAGGCCATGGCCGCCCGCGCCCGCGACGGCAAGGTTAAGCCCGAAGATGTCGACGGCTCGACCTTCTCGACCTCCAACCTGGGCATGTACGATGTCGAAGATTTCATTGCCATCATCAACCCGCCCGAAGCGGCGATTTTAGCCATTAGTTCAGCGCGCGAAGTGCCAGTGGTTGAGAACGGCCAGGTTGTGCCGGGTTGGCGTATGAAAGCGACCATCTCGGTTGACCATCGTGTCAGCGACGGCGCTGAAGCCGCCCAGTTCATGCAGACATTGGCGAAGTATCTGGAAGAACCGGTCAGGATGCTGGTGTAAAAAAGTAAAGTAGATAAGCGAATTCCCGAAGCCTTTTTTGACTTCGGGAATTCGCTTTTTTCGGGATAAAGGCTGGTTTGCTGCAAAAATTAACCAAAGAGGGCTGCCAATTACGTATGGCGATAAGTTTGATCCAACAGGCCGGTCAGGTAATCGATTTCGCCCAGGTGTTGGGCATTATGAATCAGATGATTCATTAGCGCATTTCCAACCGTGGCTGTCTTGGCCAGGGCTTCTTTCAAATAGTCGCTATCGTGTTGCGGTTGCTCTATTTCCTGAAATTGTTCTTCATCAATGACGCTGATGGCATAATCTGCTGCGGCAAAGACTTGTTCGGCATAGTCCAGCAAGATGTTCTTCTCTGGCCAGACAGGCTCGCCAGAGGCTTCTATGTCGAAATGTGTTCCGGTTTCTGATTCTCCGATTTTATCCGGGTTGAAGCCCCAATGTTGTGCCAGTTTCTCCTTATCCCAAATCTGCTCACCCATTGGTAATCGGCGTGACAGTTCTTTCGTCATTCCAGGGATGGTAGCCTGCAAATGGTCGCTCCAGCGAGTTACATGCCACAGGATAAAGGCGATAGAATGGCAAGTCGCATGGGGTTGCCATCGGATTTGAGAGTCAGACAAACCGCGAACCGCTTTTAGAATTTTCAGGTTGGTTTCGTGGTAAGCCGACTTGACAGATGTTAGTGGGGTGGCGTTTCCCATGTTAGACGCCTCCTGAAGGCGCAAGGTCTTCTGTTGGGGGGCTTTTGGGTGCTTCTTTCTTCCCGGAAATGGCGCCAACGTAAATGGCTGCAATCATCAGGGCGCCGCCTGCCAGAACCTCTGCAGTGACTGGTTGATTGAGTACCACCGCGCCGAGAGCAACCGTAACTACCGGCATCCCGGCGACAGCATAAACCGTCGCCGAAGCGCTCAACCGCTTGATGACATAAAGGAAGAGTTGGAAGAGACCGACCGAGCCCAATATTACCAGCCAGCCGACAGCAATGAATGTCTGGTTTTCGCGCGGAAGCGCCCAGTGTTCACCAAACACGAGTGAACTGATTATGAGAAGAATTGTTCCGGCTGCCATACCGATCACATTCATGTTGACGGGATGCACATCGGGAAAGGCCTTTGCAACCACGCTGGAGGCAGCTATGGCGACAGCGCCGAGGATGGCGGCGATGAGGTAGAAATAACCGAGTTCGCCGCCCAGTGTGCCGAGCGATAGAATCCCGATACCGATAATTGCCAGGACACCCCCTGTAACCCCGCGCAGTGAGAGACGCTCCTGACTGAAAAGTACGGCGATCCCAAGTGTGAACAGAGGCACAGCAGCGACAATCACTGCTACGATTCCGGCGGGGAGACCGACCAGCGCATAATATAGGAGTGCGTAGGCGGCCCCGAACCCGAGAAGGCCATAGAACGCTGCTCCGGTCGCGGAGCGACCGCGCGCAAGGGGCACGCGCCAGATGCGGGCAATCAAGAAGAAGAGCAGCGTAGCCAGCCCGAATCGCAAGGCTGCGCCGAAGAGCGGCGGGATTTCTTTGTTGCTCAAACTGACCGCGATGAAGTTGGCGCCTCCGATAATCACTGTACCAATGAACGCTGCGTAGGTCTTGCTGTCTGAAATCTTACCCATAAACGCTCTCCTTCCGATACATCGACCTGCCCAACGAAATAAGACTTTATCTATCCATAAAGTTTACTTTTTATCACTGTTTTGTCAATAGGATGGTTCTTTAGGAATTCCCGTGGTAAGTCCCCAAAATGCGGCCTTCTTTACGGCAAATATCAAATTTCCGTTTTTTTCTTGTGGCAGCAGCTGGCGTTTTTTATTTACAATCCCAAAATCATATTGGCAATCGAGAAGTAGATAATCACGCCAGAAATGTCGGCCAGGGAGGTGATGAGCGGGGCGCTGGCGGCGGCGGGGTCGAGGCCGAGTTTGCTGAGCAGCAGGGGCAGGAGTGTGCCGAGACTGCTGCCAACCAGCACGACGCAAACCATTGTCAGAGCAACGGTCAGGCCGATTTGCGGGCCGCCGCGAATGAATCCCAGCGCAGAAACGGCCAGCCCCATTGCGATACCAAGCAGCAGCGATACGGCAATGTCCTTAAAGAGCAGGCGCGCCCAGTCTGAGATTTTGACATCGCCCAGCGACAGGGCGCGGATGACCAGGGTGGAGGCTTGCGCCCCGGCGTTTCCGCCCGAGCCCATGATGAGCGGCATGAAGAAGACCAGGGCAACGGCAACCGCGATGGTTTCTTCAAAACTGGCTATCGCCGAGCCGGAAAAGACGTTCATAAAAACCAGCACCAGCAGCCAGACAATGCGTTTGCGAAAAATCTCAAAAAGGTTGGTTTGCAGGTAACTTTCCTGCAACGGGGTGACTGCCGCAAACTTGTGGAAGTCCTCGGTGGCTTCCTCTGCGGCCACGTCGATGACGTCATCGAAAGTGACGATACCGACCAGTACACCGGCTGAATCGACCACCGGCAGCACACTGACGTCGTAACGCTGCAAGACTTCGACCGCCCGTTCGCGGTCTTCAAAGGCCGAAAGAAACTCAAACTGATAATCCATCAAATCTTCGACAATTTGCTCCGGCTCAGCCAGGACGAAGGTTTCCAGGGTCAGCGCGTCAGTTAATTTCCAGTGGTCATCGACGACATAGATGGTGGACAGGGTTTCGCTGTGTTCAGCCTGTTTGCGGATGTGTTTGAGAACGCGTTCGACGCTCCAGTGCGAGCGCACGGCGACGTAGTCGGGGGTCATCAAACGCCCGACACTTTCCTCCGGGTAGCCGAGCAGGAGTCGGGTTTCTTTCAGGTCTTCCTTGTTGAGCAGATTAAGGAGTTTTTGGGTGACTTCGCCCGGCATCTCTTCGAAGAGTTCGGTACGTTCGTCAGGCGAAAGTTCGGCCAGCAGGTTGCGAGTTTCTTCGTCAGTCAGGGCGTCGAGCAGGTTGTCGCGGTCAGAACGTTCGAGGTAGGCGAAGACGTCACCAGCCTGTTCGCGCGGCATGAGCCTGAAGAGTACCACCCGGTCTTGTTTGGGCAGGGTCAGCAGCAGGTCGCTGGCATCAGGGACGGGCATTTCAATGATGATAGCGCGTAATTTCCCCCAACTTTTCTTTTCAAGCAGGGTTTGAATTTCTTCAGTTTCTTGGATGGTCCACTGCATGGCTTTTCCCTTTCTATTGGGGTTCACAAAAGAAAAACGGCTGGGTTGCAAATCCCAGCCGTCGCCTGCCCAAGGGGCATATCCCTTGCGCCATGCAAGGATGTGACTCAGGTTGGTATTTGCTTGCCGGACTGCCACTCCTGTAAGATGTTCTGGTAGGCCTGTTCAATCTTGCTTGTCCAGGCGATGGCATTTTCGAGACGCTGGCTGACTTCGGGTTGGTCAAGCAACCCTTGCTGGCCATGCTGCGTCATTTCGCGCAAATCCTGGATGTTTTCCAGGCGGATTTCGAGAAGTTCCTGCCAGGCGTCATCGGCAAAAATGTAATAATCGCTGCGTTCGCCCGGTACGGAAACCTGTTCAATAACCCCAACCATTGACAAAGTTCTCAGGTTGGTGGAGATACTGCTACGGCTGGCCTGCAGGATTTCTGACATCTCTTCGGGGGAAACCGGCCGGCTGGCAACCAGCAACAGACCGAGAATTTTTCCACCAATGCGCGGGATGTCATATTGCTCGAAGTGCAATCCCATATTTTCGATAAATTGTGACAGGATAGTTTCGTCTCCAGATAAGGGAGGGGAACTACTGTCTGATTCTTCTGAACCCATTACGTTTTTTCCTCGTGAAATTAAATACTGATTCTCTGATATTTGTCGTGAAAAATGCGGGGACTTATCACGGAAATCTCAAAAGAGCCTGAACACTCTTTCAGATTAGGCTTGATTCTAACCCCGATAGTTATTTCTGTCAAGACTGAAATGAGCGAAACGATTAGATGTTTGTGAATTGAAGCGTGAGTTGTGAATTAACTGCGCGTCAGTTCGTAGGCCGCCATTGCAAAGGCAACGGCGACGTTGAACGAGCGTTTTTGTCCGTGCATGGGGATGTAGCGTTTGTGCTGGCACAGGGCCAGGATTTCAGGGTCAATGCCGCAGACCTCGCTTCCGAGAACGAGGGCGGTTTTTCCGGGGATTTTTCCTGTCTGCGGCAGAGGCAGGGCGTCGTCGGTCAGCTCGAGGGCGAATAGCGTGTAGCCAATCCGTGTGAGTTCTTGTGTAGCACGCAGGGCGTTGGGATGATACTGCCAGGGCAGGTTGTTTTCAGCGCCAAGGGATGTCTTTCGGACGGCGTCGTTTTCGGGGGTGGGGGTGATTCCGCACAGGTGCAGGCCGCTGAAACCCAATCCGTCTGCGGTGCGGAAGATGGCGCCCACGTTCCAGGCCGAGCGAATGTTGTCGAGCAGGACGACAGGCCCGGGGTGCGAAGCCGCGTCCACTACTTTGGCAGGTTCGCGCTCCAGTGGGTATTCGGCTATTTTGACAGTCTCACCCAAACAGCGTGGACATCTCTCTATTTGTCCTTCGACAAGCGGAAAACGCAGGCCGCAGGATGGGTTGTTGCACTGCCTTATCTGGTAGAATGAAGCGCTCATACTTGGATTAAATCACACTTTTGGAGAAAACCTTGTTCCTTTTGCCTGTTGAAGACCTGGGGCGCGTGCGCCCGTTGTTTCGTAAAATGGATATGCACCTGGCCTTGCATGCGCTGCTGGCCGGTGAGGTGGATGCGCCGGTCTATGTGGACGACACCGCCCACCCGCACCTGGCGCTCGCGCGAATCCAATCACGCATTTACCTGGCGGGCAAGCCCGGCAACCAGATGGCGGCTGAGGCAGCCCGCAAAGTTTTCCTGGGTGTGCTAATGCGCGAGGCGCTGCGCGAGGGGCGCGAGGATTACATGCTCTTCACCCCGGACGATTCCTGGGAGCCGTTTCTGGCCCTGATGCTGCCTGACCGCCAGCCGCACCAACGCGGGATGCAGTATTATTCTTTTGCGCAGGCGACGGGCGATTGGCGCGCGATGCTGCCGGATGGCATGCAGGTGCGCGAAGTGGATGCGGCCCTGCTGGCGGAAAAATGGCAAAATCTCGATTTCCTGACTGAGGAGATGGTTTCGGAGCGTCCCAGCGTGGCGGCGTTTTTGGAGAAGAGTTTTGGTGTTTGCCTGACGCGCGATGATGAGATTTTGGGCTGGTGTCTTTCAGAATACAACACCCATCATCGTTGCGAGGTTGGGATTGCGGTGCGCGGGGATGTGCGCAAGCGCGGACTGGCAACGATGCTGACGCTGGCCTTTGTGGAGATGGCCCAGGCGCGGGATGTGGCCCGCGTCGGCTGGCATTGCGGGGCGCGCAACATTTCTTCGGGCAAGACAGCGCTCAAGGCCGGATTCGAGCATGTGACCGATTACCCGGCTTATATGGGGTCGTTCGACCCGGCCCTGAATACCGGCCAGCGCGGGTATTTTGAATTGATGGAGGGCAATTATGCCGCCGCCCTGGATTACTACGAAAAATCGCTGGCCATGCCAGACGCGCCGGAGTGGGCCCATTTTGGGGCCGGGTGCGCCGCCGCCATGCTGGACGAGACCGAACGCGCGCTGGCACATTTGTCGGCGGTAGTGGAGAGCGGCGCGGAAGACGCCGATGATTTCCGAAATACGCGCTTCCTGGTCGGCCTGCATGAAAATGCGCAGTTTAAGGCTTTGGTTAAGAAGTTGGAGAAACGCGAGAAGGAACGGTAATTTTTATGATTCGACTGCTCGCCATCGACCTGGATGGCACCCTTTTCAACCCCCAGCAACAAATCAGCCCGGCAGACCGCCGGGCGATTGAATCGGCCCAGGCGGCAGGCATTATGCCGCTGATTGTTACCGGGCGCGGACAGCGCGGCGTAGCGATGGGCCTCGACTTGCTCGGCATGGACTTGCCGCATATCTGCTCGGCGGGCGCGCTCATCCGCCAGGGCCGCGAGTCTGCGCCGCTTTCGGCGCGCACCTTTCACGCGGCGGATGAACTGCGGCATGTGATTGACTTTGCCCTGGAACACGGTCTCGGCCTGGTGGCGGATGCGCCGGGGACTCACCTGTGGTTTGGGCCGGACACGCTTTTTGAGACTCTCGACCCGCTGACGGCTGAATCCGCGCTGGAGGCGCGAACGTTCGACCCGCTGCTCGATTTCGACCAACCCTTGCTTAAGGCTACCCTGGTAACGCCCCCGGCCCTGATGCCGATTGCCCGACCCTTGATTTCGCATCACTGCCCGTCGCTGCACCACACCGTAGCCGGGGAGCGTTATATCGACCTGACCGCCAGGGGCGTCGACAAAGGCTCCGCGCTGGCGATTTATGCCGGGGCAATGGGTTTTGCCCGCCATGAAATCGCTGCCATCGGCGACCAGTTGATTGACATTCCCATGCTCCAATACGCTGGGGTTTCTGCGGCGATGGGCAATGCCCGTGCCGAAGTGAAAGCGGCGGCGGGGATGCTTGCCCCCTCGAATGACGAGAATGGGGTGGCCTGGTTTGTGGAAGGGATTATGAACGGGGAAATTTACGGCGAGAACTGCAAGGTCCAGTAATGC
>JAWOIR010000043.1:0-4191 GCA_046484545.1 Anaerolineales bacterium | reverse complement strand
ACTTGCGGGCTTTGGCGCTGACACAGCGGACAGGCGGCGCGCGCCGGAGCGCTCATTGCGGTCCGTCTTCCCCGAAGGAGACAAAGCGCAGGTCGGGGTATTTTTCGGTGTAGTAGCGCAGGAAGAAGGAGCCGTTGAACAGGGCGACCGGGTTTTCGTTTGTGTCATGGGCGATGATGGCTTCGGAGCGTTCGGGTAGTTTTTCGATGGCGGCTGGTGTGCCTTGTATCCAGCGCAGGTCGGTGTGCGGCATACGCTCCAGCGTGGTCGGGACGTTGTACTCGACCTGTAACCTGGACTGGACGACATCGAACTGCAACTGCCCGACAACAGCCAGAATCGGTTCGCGTTTGAAGGCGTTGACGTTGTAAAAGACCTGCACTGCGCCCTCGCTTTCCAATTGTTGCAGGCCCTTGGTAAATTGTTTTTGTTTGCCCAAATCGGTGTTGCGCAATAAAGCGAAGTGTTCGGGCTGGAAACGCGGGATGGGCGCAAAGCGAATCGGTTCGCCCGTGCAAAGGGTGTCGCCAATGGCAAAGTCGCCGGTGTTGGGCAGGCCAAGCACGTCGCCGGCATAGGCTTCTTCGATGATTTCGCGTTCGCCGGCAAACAATTTGTAGGGACGCAGGGTGCGCAGGGTTTTGCCGCTCTGGGTGTGGAGCAAGTCCATGCCGCGCTCGTAACGCCCGGAACAGATGCGCAGGAAGGCCACGCTGTCGCGGTGTTTGGGATTCATGTTGGCCTGGATTTTGAAGATGAAACCCGAAAAATCAGCCATTTCCGGCGATACGACGCCCGTTTCGCTTAAGTACGGTTGCGGTTGGGGCGCGTACTGGATAAACTCATCCAGGAAAAGGCGCACGCCGAAATTAGTCAGGGCGCTGCCAAAGTAGACCGGTGTCTGTTTTTCCTGCAGGACGCTGGCGTGGTCGAAGACGATGCCGACGCCGTCGAGCAGTTCGATGCTTTCGGTCAGGGCCGCCAGCCGGGCTGGGGAGAGCAATCCGCTGGATTCGAGTTCGTTTAGCGGAACAACGGTTTCAGCCGAGACGCGCTCATTGCGAATGGTGCGCTCAAAGACATAGACGCCGTGCGAGGCCCGGTCGTAGATTCCCTTGAAGTCCATGCCATCCCCCAGCGGCCAGTTCATCGGCACGGGTTCCATGCCGAGCACTTCCTTGATTTCGTCGAGCAGTTCGAGCGGGTCGCGGGCCGGGCGGTCCATCTTGTTGATGAAGGTGAAGACGGGGATGCCGCGCTTGCGACAGACCTCGAAGAGTTTCAGGGTTTGCGGCTCGATGCCCTTGGCGGCGTCGATGACCATTACGGCGCTATCGACCGCCGAAAGGGTGCGGTAGGTGTCTTCAGAGAAGTCCTGGTGGCCGGGGGTGTCGAGCAGGTTGATAACATGCCCTTTGTAGGGGAATTGCAGGATGGTGGAGGTAATTGAAATGCCGCGCTCGCGCTCCATCTCCATCCAGTCGGAGGTGGTCGTGCGCTGGTTGCGGCGCGCGCGCACGTTGCCGGCCAGTTCGATGGCGTTGCCGTAGAGAAGCAGTTTTTCAGTTAACGTGGTTTTGCCCGCGTCGGGGTGCGAGATGATGGCGAAGGTGCGCCGGTTGGTGAATGTTTCGGTTTGCATGAATAGGGTTACTCGGAAGGGTGATATTTTGCCTAAAAAGAAAAAGACCGGGCGCAACGACCACCGTGGTCTTCGGGAATGGGTCTTTCCTGCTGATGCTGTATATCTTACCACTATTGGGGAAAAAATGAATCAGGTTCTCTGAAATTTGCCGTAAAGAAGGCCGCATTTTGGGGTGTGAGCGCGCGTAAGCGCGCTCACACCCCAAAATGCGGGGGCTTACCACGGGAATTCCTAAAGAACCAATTCGAGCAATTTGTGGCAAAAAGAAATCGCCACTGCCAAAATATTATGCGCCCAAATTTCGTCCAAACTCATGTAAAATGGACTTCAGACAAATTCCCCCTGTTCCTGTCCATTTATCTTATCGCGAGGTTCCATGCTGCGAACGACTCCTTTCCACTCCCGAACCGCCCCGCTCAACCAGACCCAGAACTGGCGGCGCTGGTCGGGTTATACCACTGCTGGCCTCTATGAGATGACCCACGAGCGCGAATACTGGGCCATTCGCAACGCCGCCGCGCTCTTCGACGTCTCGCCACTGATGAAATATCTCATCGAAGGCCCGGACGCCGCCCGACTGCTCGACCGGGTTGTCACCCGCAATGTGCGGAAAATGTCGGTTGGCGCGGTGACGTATACGCCCTGGTGCAATGCCGAAGGCAAGGTGCTGGATGACGGCACTATCTCACGCCTGGGTGAGACAACCTTCCGCCTGACCGCCGCCGAACCCAACCTGCGCTGGCTGAACCTGAACGCCGTCGGCATGGACGTTTCGATAACGGACATTAGCGATAGCCTGGCCGCGCTCAGTTTGCAGGGGCCAAAGGCGCGCATTATCTTGAATCAGTGCGCCGAAAAACCGCTCGACGGGCTGAAATATTTCCGCGTGATGGAAAATGTCATCGCGGGCATCCCCGTCAGCATTTCGCGCACTGGCTACACCGGCGACCTGGGCTACGAAATCTGGATTCCCGTCTATTCCGCCCTGGCGGTTTGGGACGCGCTGATAGCCGCCGGGCACGACTACGGCATCGCCCCGGCTGGGATTCTCGCGCTGGATGTGGCCCGCGTGGAGGCCGGTTTGATTTTGATAGACACCGACTACACCCCAGCCCATCACGCCCTGATTGAATCCCAGCAGTCATCGCCCTACGAATTGGGTCTTGGCTGGGCCGTCAGCCTGGACAAAGGCCCGTTCAACGGCAGGCAGGCTTTGGCGTCCGAAAAGGCGCGCGGCATCGCGTGGATGTTCGTCGGTTTGATTTTGATAGACACCGACTACACCCCCGCCCATCACGCCCTGATTGAATCCCAGCAGTCATCGCCCTACGAGTTGGGGCTTGGCTGGGCCGTCAGCCTGGACAAAGGTCCGTTCAACGGCAGGCAGGCTTTGGCATCCGAAAAGGCGCGCGGCATCGCGTGGATGTTTGTCGGTTTGGAAGTCGATTGGGTCGGCATGGAATCCCTCTTCGGTGCTGTCGGCCTGCCGCCCCAGGTTTCGCCGTACACCTTGCGCGCCAGTCTGCCTGTGCTGGTTGGCGGCGTGCAGGTCGGATATGCTTCGTCCAGCGCCTGGTCGCCAGTGTTGAAGAAATATATCGCGCTGGCGCACATCCAAAAGCCATATTATGAAATCGGCACGCGCCTGCGCCTGGAGGTGACGGTGGAGCACCAGCGGCAATATGCCCCGGCGCGCGTGGTCAAGACGCCGTTCTATGAGCCGGAGTGGAAAAAGAAATGACAAACTCGCAAACTTATGACGCGATTATCATTGGCGGCGGCCACAATGGGTTGATTAATGCCGCCTATCTGGCCCGCGCTGGCAAGAAGGTCATCGTGCTGGAGCGGCGTCCCATTGTCGGCGGGGCGGCTGTGACCGAAGAGATTTTCCCCGGCTTCCGCTTCACCGAGTTTTCCTACGTCGTCAGCCTGCTGCGCCCGGAAATCATCCGCGAACTGGAACTGCCCAAGCACGGCCTGAAAATCCTGCCCCTGCCGAGTACCTTCTCCCCGCTCGAAAACGGCGACTACCTGGCCTTATGGGACGACCATGACACCACCCGGCGCGAGATTTACCGCCACTCGCCCAAAGACGCCGACGCCTACGACGACTACTCGCGCCTGATGGTGCGCATGGCCATGGCGGTCAAACCGCTGCTCAGCCTGATTCCACCCGACCCCGCCTCGCTTTCCCCCCGCGACCTGGTCGGCCTGTTCAAGACCGTCCGCTATGCCGCCAGCTTGAGTGAAAAAGACCTGTACGCGCTCGCCAAGCTGGTGACGCAATCCTCCGCCGACCTGCTCGACGACTGGTTCGAGACCGATGTGTTCAAAGGCACCAAAACGGCCAGCGGCATCATCGGCACTTTCCTCGGCCCACGCTCGCCCGGCACGGCCTACGTGCTCCTGCATCACTACATGGGCGAAATCGACGGCGCTTTTCGCGCCTGGGGCTTCGCCAAAGACGGCTCCGGCGGGGTTACGGCCTCCATCGCCAACGCGGCCCGCGCCCTGGGCGTCGAAATCCGCACAGACTCGCCGGTAAA
>JAWOIR010000004.1:0-9982 GCA_046484545.1 Anaerolineales bacterium | reverse complement strand
ACCTGAGCCAACGGGTGACAGGATTAAAGAAGTAGGCGCGGAACCACTGGGCGAGAGTCATGTGCCAGTTGTTCCAGAATTGGGTCAGGTTGGGTTTGAGGTAAGGAGCGTTGAAGTTTTCCGGCAACTTGATGCCAACCAGCCGCCCCAGGGCCAGGGCCAGGTCGGTATAGCCGCTGAAATCGAGAAAGATTTGCAAGGCGTAGGCATAGAGCAGTACCCAGGCCCAGCCGGATTCCTGAACCTGGGGCGCGTTTTGCGGACTGAGGGCAACCAGGGCCAGGCTGTCGGCCAGGATGAATTTTTTGAACAGGCCCAACGCCAGGCGCTTGACAACAAAATCCCAATCGACATCGGCGCGGGTAAAAGGGGCGCGTAAGTCTTTGACAAAACGCTCCAGGCGGTCGATTGGGCCAGCAATCAGGGCCGGGTAGAAGAAAACAAAGGTGACATATTCTTGCAGGGAAACCTGCGACGCGCGGCCTTTAAGGCTGTCCTGCAAGGTATGGATGATGCGAAAGGCAATATAGGAAAAGCCCAGCCAGCGAATATCGAATGCGCTGGCGGCTTCGATGGACTGTCCGCCCAATCCGCGCAGGAGTTGGGCCAGGTACAAACTGAGCGGAGGCAGTTTTATGGCAACCAACAAGCCAATCAACAGGAGAATGCCACCCAGGGCCAGCGACCTGCTACCGGCGCGCGATACGAACACGAGCAGGAAAAGACCGGCGACGACCAGCGCGAGCAGGATTTGCTCGAAGCGCGGCGGAGTGGAGGCGGTCAGGAGCGGACTGGCGTCGAGGTAGCGCGTCAGGCTGAGCAGGACAACCAGCAGGAGCAGCCAGCCGGCGGCAATTAGATTCTCGCGCGTTTTGACGGTTTCACGCGGCGTATAAGCCAGCCAGAGCGCAAGCACAAGCAGCAGCGCGACAGTCGGCAGCCAGAAATCGAGGAAACGAATCGGCAGGGCTGGTTGGAGGGCATAAACCGCCAGGATACTGAACGTGAACAAGAAAAAGCCGCGCTTCCTTGTATCAAGGAAAAGGGCGGCAAACAGGGTTAGCAAAAGACCAATGCCGAGATAGGAAAGCGTCATCGGGTTAGAAGCCCTGATAAATCCACAGGGGTGTGTCGGTGGTCGAGAGGATTGCCAGCAGGATAAAAATCAGGGCGACAAAAATAGACCAGAGATTCTCTTTACCCCAAAGATTTTTTATCTTGTGCCACATACCAGCCATTCACCATTGGCATTTTCGACCAGGTATTCCTGAATGGACAGGTCGAACTCGACGGATTCGCCTTCGTAACTGGCGATGATTTTACCGGAACAGGAGACAACGGCCATGCCGTCGGCGGTTGTGCTGGTCTGCTGGCAGGACAGTCCTTCGAGTTCAGTGCTGACGGCCTGGAAGGCGTCCAGAACCATCAGGGCGTCCATCTCCCAGGCTTTGCAGGTGATGGTGCTTAATTGGGTGGCGTCTTTGTCGTTGACGGCCTGGAAGTATTTTTCAACGGATTTTTCAGGCCCGCCAGCGGGGGCGCAGGCGGCCAACAGGAAAATAGCAAGCAAGATAACGAGTGTTCGGGACATGATTTTCTCCGGGTCAGGTGGGGTTAGTCGCCAGTTGCAGGGAAGACCGCGCTTCCGCTCAGGTGTGCCTGCGGCACAGTGCAGGCAGGACGCTCCTCACAATGACATCTTGAATCTGTGAATAATCAGTACTTCACGAAAGTTGAAAGAATTTCTGATTTTTGGTGTGTATAGCGGGCGTGCGCCCGCTATACACACCAAAAATCGGGCTCCTTGCAAAATATTCGCGATCTACAGAAAATGATTTTAGCAAGGCGCAATTATACACCTATGGACGCATGGGGGTTGGCGTTGGTGTGAAGATGCGTTCCATGCCAGGAGCCGGGGGCAGGTCGAGGCTGTAGCCAGATTCACCCCGAAAGGTGAAGTAAGTCACCTGGCCGGGGCGGATTTCGACTTCCTGGCGGTAATTGCGGCCATCAAAGACAATCGTAACAAGGTAGCGGCCCGCCGGCAAATCACTGATAACCATATTCTCGTTATAGTACGGGTCAGGACGGATGGAATCCGGGCCGTAGGTGATAACCGACCAGCGGCGGCCGGTGCTGATGGATTCGATGGCGACCGTCCTGCTGCGCATGAGGATGCGATTACTGTCCATCACGCGCCCGGCCAGGACACCCCATCCCTGGGGCGGGACAATCCACAATTCGGGGTTGCGAGTCTGGAAATAGGTGTTGTCACCGATGCGAACTTCAAAGTGCAGGTGGGGGCCAGTGGTGTAGCCCGTATCACCAACTTCGCCGAGATATTGACCGGCATCCACCCATTGACCTAGCGCGACATCCACCTGGCGCATGTGGGCGTAAGCGGTAAAGAGTGTCTGGCCTTCGTGGCCGAAGTCGTGGCGAATGACGACGGCCAGGCCGTAGGGGTCTCTTTCGTTTCTGGGGTCGCCGCTGAACAGGCCCCAGCCGGCCCAGACAATCGTCCCTGGCCCGGCGGCCAGGACGGGCGTGCCAGGTTTGGCGGGGATGTCGACTCCGGTGTGGGTGACATCTGCAAAGAAGACGCCGCCATAACGGTAACGCGCCAACGGCCAGTTGACCTCGTCAGCGGCAATGGGGCGGACGAAATAAAAGTGGTCGTAAGGGTTCAAAGCCCAGGGAACGGGATAAAGCGGGGGCCGCCAGGCAGAGACCGGTTCGGCGCCAGGAGGCGGGAGTTCGAGACGTAACGGTTCGTCCAGGGGGGGCTGCGGGGTGACGACGAGACAGTCAAGGTTGGGGCAGACCGGCGTCGGCGTAGATGTGGATAGGGGTACGGCGGCAGGCTGAAGGTCGGGTGAGCCGGGCAGAGCGAGGTCGGGGCCGGTATCCGGTTCGGGACTGGCGAAAAGGCCACAGCCAGATAAAAGTATCAATATTCCAATAAGAAAGATAAGGTTCCCTGGTATTTGCCGTGAAGGATACCGTATTTTGGGGCTTATCACGGGAATTTCCAAATATCTAAAGATAACTTTCATGGCAGCGGGGTGTAGGTGGGGCGCATGGTGGGGGTGAAGGAGGGGGTAGGGGTGGGGGTTTTGTAGCGATAGCCGGTAGGGGTTGGCGTGTGGGTGCGCGTGGGCGGAATAACGATGGTGGGGGTGACGAGGACATCCGGCGGGTAAAGTTCGAGCATGGCTTCACGCCACGAAAGGCCGCCGGGGATGACAAATTCGTTAAAGAGCGTTCCTTTGAAGTAGGTGCGCCAGTTGGTTTGCGCGGGTTGGCGCTGCCAGCCGTAGACGCGAGTGAGGCGCGTGAAATCGACCCAGTAGCCGGGCGGGACGCTTTCGGCGAACTGGCCGCCCTGTTCGTAGGCCATCGGGTTGAGGCTGTAGCGGGCGTTCAAATCCCAGGGGCGCATGCGCAGGGGTTGGCCCATCGAACCATCCTGGGCCTGGGGGCGCAGGTAGATGCGCCAGTAGGTCTGGCCACCGTAGTCTTCGCGGATGACGTGCATCCACTCGGCGTTGAGCGGCAGGGGATTGATACCGAAGGCACGACCGGTGTAAAGCCAGGAGTTGCCGCGTCCGGGTTCGAGAGCCGTGGTGAGGGGCGTGTGGGCGTTTTCGAGGTTGGCGAGCACGTCCCAGCCGGTTTCGTGGATGGCGCGCTGGCGCAAGGCGTCGAAGGCCGGGATGACGCTCTGGTGCAAGTAGGGCTGGGGCGCGATAACGTCTTCGAGGGGCAGCAGGGAGGCGCGCGCTTGCCCGTTAGCGGAGGCGTTGAAGAGCGGGGTAGGCGTGATGCTTGCGCTGCGCTGGAAGGTGGCGGGCAGGGAGGCGATTGGCAGGCTGCGCCATTCCATGCCGGTGACACGCCAGATGGGAACGGGCGGCTGGATGGTAAACCCGTCGAGGCTGTAGGCCAGCAGGTAGTCCTGGTTGGGCTCGCGGATGGTGGCGGCAATCTGGTCGCCAAACTGGTTCCAGGTGGGCAGGCTGCCGGGACCGAGCGCGCGAGCGGGGACGGTGGGCTGGGTAGAATCCCAAAGATAGATGACGGGCGGTTCGGCCAGGCTGGACGATTCCCAGGCAAGGTAACGTCCATCGGGCGACCAGAGCGGGTTGGTTTCGTGTGTGTTGGGGCTGAGGCTGATATTCTGGAAGCGGTTTTCGCCGGGGGTATCAAGGTTGGCGACCCAGATTTCAAAATCGCCGGAGCGGTCTGAGGCGAAGGCGATTTGGCGTCCGTTAGGCGACCAGGAGGGGCGCTGGTCAGAAGCAGGTTCATCGGTCAGGCGGATGGTTTCGCCGGGGTTGACGGTGGAGGCGATAACGATATCGAGGTTGTCGTCGATGTAGGAGTCGAAGATAATCCACAGGCTGTCGGGTGACCAGCGCGGGGAGGAGTCGTAGGCCGGGGTGTCAGTCAGGCGGTTGACCTGTCCGCTGGCGAGGTCGAGCAGGTAGATGTCCCAGTAGGCGTTACGGTCGGAGGCGAAGGCCAGGGTACGGCCATCGGGGCTGAGGGCGGGAGAGATGTCGTTCCAGAGTCCGTCCGTCAGGCGCAGGGGAGCGAGAACGCCGGGGGCGTAGGCGTACAGGCGGCTGTAGCCGCTTTCGTCGAGGGAGAGGAAGAAGGTCGGGACGGAGTCGGGAGGCAGAGGGGTGGGCGGGTCAGGTGTCAGGTGCGAGGTATCAGGTGTCAGGCGGGAGGTGTCAGGTAGAGAGGTCACAGGTGTCAGCTGCGAGGTGTCAGGCGATTCCGCTGCGCTCAGGGCGGGGGATTCGTCGGCGGCGTTGAGGCGGACGATAAAGAATCCAAAGGCAATCAAGACGATAAGGGTGAGTAGTAAGCGGGTTTTCATGTTCATAAGATTTACGCCTGTCTTGGCTCTTTAGGAATTCCCGTGATGAGTCTCCGCATTTTGGGGTGTGAGCGCCCGCACGAGCGCTCACACCCCAAAATACGGCCTTCTTGACGGCAAATATCAGAGAACCCCTGTCTTTATACCCTAATTTTCGGTGGATGGGGATAACAGAATCATTGGGTCGAATAGCCGAAAAGTACCGCTCATGCGCCAGGTGACGTAGTTGACGCGTTCTTCTTCGGTTGTGCGGGCTTCGTAGTAGGCCATTGATTCAAAGGTCTGGCCCGCGGGACCCCAGCGAGTCTCGAAGTGCAGGTGCGGACCGCTGGTGTAGCCGGTCAGCCCGGCTTCGGCCAACGGGTCACCGCAGGTGATTTCTTGTCCTAGGCTGAAATTCGGCAGGTTTTGCAGGTGAGCGTAGAGGACATAAAGGGAGTCGCCCGGCGGGATGGATTCGGACTCGATGAGATGGGCGGGAATTTGCTCGTAGGGCGTTTCAATCAGAATCGTATCGCCGTAAGGAGGCCGGTCACGGAAGATGGCGGCGATGCGTCCGTGCGTGGCGGAGAGGACGGGTGTGCCGGTAAAGGGGACGCCGTTGCGGGTGTAATAGCCCAAATCCAGACCGTGATGGCCGTCGTCCTTGTAGGTGCCGTCGTCCAGTTGGCGCGGGGCGCTGAAAGGCTGGGTGGTGATTTCGGCGATTGTTTCGAGCGGTTGGACGGCCAGGGGGGAGCAGGTTGAGGTGTGAGGTGAGAGGGTGTCAGGTGTCAGGTCTGCTTTGAGCACAGTCGAAGTGTGTGAGGGGTCAGGTTCTTCAGCTACGCTCAAGGCAGGTGGTGTTGGGGATGAGCGGGACGGTAGCGATGCGGGGATGGCGGTGGGGACGGTTTCGGTCGCTGCGGGGGTGGTTAAAACAGGCGCGCAGGCGGCCATGAGAAATGACACCTGCGCAAGAACGACCAAAACGGCTCGAATATTACTGAATTGCATGGGAAAGTTCAGGATTCGACCACAAACTCCGCTTCGGCGCGGTCGGATTCGATGGTGGTCAGGTTTTCCTGATTGGTGGGGTCATCGCTGTTGGAGGGGTAGTACATGCGCGCGCGCAAAGAGAAACGTCCGCTTTGCTGTGGGCCGCGGATATGCATGGTGAAGACGTTTTTGCGCTGCAATGGTTCGATGACACTGGCGGTGGCAATTTCCTGTCCTTGCTCACCAGTCAGCACAACCTCGATAAAAGGCCGCTTCTGGAAAAGGGTCACTTCCACATAAACGCGCGCGCGCAGCGGGCCATCATCCAGCACGGGTTCGGCGCGGAGTTCAAGAAAACGCATCTCTTCGGGAGGCAGCGGCATTCCATCGCCTCCTTCGGAGAGTTCCGGGAAGAAAAAATCCATATTCATGTCGTTAGTCATGGGGGTATTATAAAGGAAGAAATCGGAGGGATGAAGGATGAAAAAAGGCCGCCAAATCGACGGCCTTCTAAAAACCAAATACTGGTTCCTGAATACTGAACTAAACTTACCCGTTCTTGGCCTGAAACTCCTTCATAAACTGCACCAGGGCCTCGATATCCGAGAGTTCGACGGCGTTGTAGATGGAAGCGCGCAGGCCGCCGACGGAGCGGTGTCCCTTCAGGCCAATCATGTTCATCTTCTTGGCCTCGCCCACAAACTGGGCTTCGAGTTCCTCATTCGGCAGGCGGAAGGTGACGTTCATGCGCGAACGCGATTCGGTCTGGGCGTGGCCGCGGAAGAACCCGCCGCTGGCATCAATTGTGCCATAGAGCAGGTCGGCTTTTTCTTTGTTGCGGGCTTCCATGCCAACCAGGCCGCCGTTTTTCTTAATCCACTTCATCACCAGGCCGACCATGTAAATAGAGAAGCATGGCGGAGTATTATAGAGCGAAGCGTTCTCGACCTGCACCTTGTAATCGAGCATGACCGGCATGCTCTCCGGGACGCGCTCCAACATATCCTCACTCAGGATGCCAATTACCACGCCCGACGGGCCAACGTTCTTCTGCGCGCCGGCGTACAGATAAGCGTATTTGGTAATGTCAATCGGGCGGCTCATGAAATCGGACGAGGCGTCACAGACCAGCGGCACACCGGCCGGGGCTTCGGGTTCCTGGAAGAACTCCACGCCGTGAATAGTCTCGTTCGAGCAGTAGTACAGGTACGCGGCCTGGGGGTCGAGGTCGAGGCTGCCGGGGACACGGTTGAAATTCCCGTCTTTGGTGGTAGCCGCTACACGGGTCGCGCCGAGTTTTTCGGCCTCGCCAACGGCCTTCTTACTCCACGTGCCGGTGACAATGTAATCCGCCGAAACGCCGTCAGCGCGAAAATTCATCGGAACCATCGAAAACTGCAGGCTGGCCCCGCCCTGCATAAAGATGACTTTGTAGTTGGAAGGAATGTTGAGCAATTCGCGGATATCGGCCTCGGTTTCGTTAATCATGCCTTCGAATTCTTTCGAACGATGGCTCATTTCAATAACCGACATGCCCGTGCCTTTATAATCGAGTAGTTCAGCCTGGGCCTGCTGCATAACCTCCAGCGGTAATCCCGCCGGGCCAGCATTGAAATTATGGGCGCGTTTGAGGGTTTCAGACATTTTGTTCTCCTTTTTTGATTTACTGTCCACATTATAGCCTGCCGCCCAAACAAACACCAAGTACATTTGGCATGTTTATCACCTGATAGTTGTCCGTTGACAAAGGCATTTTGGATTGTTAGAATGAACGATGTGATAACGATTTCCTCCATAAACATAGTCCAGCCGGTAATGCCGGGCTGGACTTGTTGTTTTTAATATCCTTGCCCAACAGGAGAAAAACCATGAAAGTCTTAGTTTGCGACAAAACCGAACAAACATGCATCGAAACCATGCGCGCCGCCGGCCTGACGGTGGATACCAGCTTCGAGATTACGCCCGAAGAATTGATGACCACCCTGCCTGAATACGACGTGGCCGTCGTTCGCTCACGGACGAAAATCCGACAACCGCTAATCGACGTTTGTCCCAACCTGAAACTGATTGTGCGAGGCGGAGTCGGGCTGGATACCATCGACGTGGACTATGCCCGCTCGAAGGGCATCGAAGTCCGCAATACGCCGCTGGCATCCTCCGATTCGGTCGCAGAACTGGCTATCGGCTATATGTTCATGCTGGCGCGTTCGTTCTACAAAGCCACCGAAACCATGAAAACCGAAAAATGGGAAAAGAAAGCCTTCAACGGCGACGAAATCGGCGGCAAGACCCTCGGACTGGTTGGAATCGGCAACATCGGCAAAGCAACCGCCCGCCGCGCGGTTGCCCTCGGCATGAGCGTCGTTGCCTATGACCCGTATGTCAAGGAATTCGAATACGGCAAACTCGTCTCGCTCGATGAACTGCTCACCCAGGCCGATTACATCAGCCTGCACCTGCCCAAGACGGCAGAATCCACCGACATGATTAAGGCAGAACAGTTCGCCAAAATGAAAGACGGCGTGCGCATCATCAACTGCGCGCGCGGCGGCATCATCAACGAAGACGCGCTCTACGAGGCCCTGACCAGCGGCAAAGTCGCCGCCGCCGCGTTGGATGTCTTCGTTCAGGAACCGCCGGTCGACTGGAAACTACTCAAACTCGACAATGTCATCGGCTCGCCGCACATCGGCGCGGCCACCAAAGAAGGCCAGGGCCGCGTCGGCGCCGAAGTAGCGCAAATTGTGATTGAGTTTTCCAAAAAGTAATTAGAATGTCATTGCGAGGGGCGACAGCCCCGAAGCAATCTCCCGTTTAAGCGCAGATTGCTTCGTCGCTGGAGAGCGCTCCTCGCAATGACACGGACAAGACTATGAAACTTTACCCCGATATCGGTATCCAAATCCCCGACATCCTGCTGCCCAAAGCAGGCGTCGATTTGCACAAATGGGCGGTCATCGCCGTCGACCAGTTTACCTCCGAGCCGGAGTACTGGGAAAAGGTCGAAAAAATCACTGACGGCGTGCCCTCCACATTCCACATCACCCTGCCCGAAATCTACCTCGAAAAACCGGGTGAAGCCGAACATATTCAATCCATCCAGCAGACCATGCGCCAGTATCTCGACGCCGGCATCCTGGAACCACGCGAGGGACTGATTTACATCGAGCGCACCGCCGCCGGAAAAACCCGCAAAGGGCTAATCCTGTGTCTCGACCTGGAGCAGTACGACTACACCAAAGGCTCCACCAGCCTGATTCGCGCCACCGAAGGCACCATCATCGACCGTCTGCCGCCGCGTATGAAAATCCGCACCGGCGCGCCGCTCGAACTGCCGCACATCCTCGTCCTGATTGACGACCCACAAAAAACCGTCATAGAACCGCTCGCGGCGGCCAAAAAACGCCTGCCCAAACTCTATGACTTCGACCTGATGCTCGGCAGCGGTCACATCGTCGGTTATGCGGTGGATGACCAGGAACTGGAAAATGGCGTGGTCGCCGCCCTGCGGGGTTTGGCCCAGCCCGAGGCCTTCGCCGCCAAATATGGCCTGGACGCGGACTCCCCCGTGCTTCTGTTCGCCATGGGAGACGGCAACCACTCCCTAGCGACCGCCAAAGCCGTCTGGGAGCAGATGAAGCCCAACGTCGGCATGGAGCATCCAGCCCGCTACGCGCTGATTGAACTCGAAAACGTCCACGACGAAGGTCTGGAATTCGAGCCAATTCACCGCGTCTTGTTCGGCCTGAAAACCGACATCTACGCCGCGCTCGAAGCGGCCTTCGGCGCGAACTACGCCTACATCCCGGTCGCCAGCGCTGAGGAGATGGTGGCAACCGTCAATAACGGCGACCCGGCCCGGCAGTTAATCGGCTTCGTCGGCGGCGGACGCGGCTTCGGTGTAGTCGCCATCTCGAACCCAACCGCCAACCTGGCAGTCGGCAGCATCCAGAACTTTCTCGACCCCTTCCTGAAACAGGACGGCGCCGAAAAAATCGACTACGTCCACGGCGCAGATGTAACCGTACGCCTCGGCCAGCAGCCCGGCAACGTCGGCATTTATGTGGCCGGCATGGAAAAGGACGACCTGTTCAAGACTGTAATCCTTGATGGCGC
>JAWOIR010000429.1:0-5223 GCA_046484545.1 Anaerolineales bacterium | reverse complement strand
GTCCGAATCCAGCTCGATGATATCCGCCAGCGCGTCAAAATCGCGCTCCAATATCGCCCGGCGGCACAAATCAAGACGACGCGGCGCATCAGCCACCCGCGCCTCTTGCAGCGGACTGGTCGGCGCGAGCACGTGTCCCTCGGTCGAGCCGGTTGCCTTATGCCCGGCAGAGACAATCGCCACACAATCGGCCAAATCCCAATGTTCGGGCGGCGCAATCGAGACAGCAAACGAATCTTCTTCATCGGAATCGCCCATCTGCCACTCGACGAAGCCAGACGGGATACTCCTAGACGCCGACCCCGACCCCAAACGCGCCAGCCGCGAAATGGCTGCTTCGGGCCATTCCAGACCCGCAGCCTGGGTCGCCGCCAAAGCCAGCGCAGCAAACGCCGAGGCCGAACTCGCTATCCCCGCCCCAGTCGGGAAGTTGTTTTCTGAAACCACTTCAGCGCGGATGTCCATCCCCGCCCCCTGGCGGACAAGGTCCAAAATGCCCGATACGCGCTCCAGTCCCTTGCCACCCACCTGGCGTCCATTGATAATCAACTCATCCAGCGCCAGCGAAGGCTGAAAACTAACCGTCGTGCGCGTAAACAGCCCGTCCAGGTTCATCGAAATCGAACCGTTGGCGGGCAAACGCAGGGCATTATCACGGTTGCCCCAGTATTTGATGAATGCAATATTGGGCAAGGCTTGAGCGGTGGCGGAGATGGGATTCATAGGCGTTCCTCGTTGGAAAATGGGTAGTTTGGCAATTTCAAGGCAAAACTATTATCCCTTGTGATGCCATCGCTGGCTTCAAGTTTTAGGGCAACAACCCAAGTTTACCAGCAGTCGTCACAAAATAACCCAAGCTCACAATCCTGTCAATTCCCGCTGCAAGGCTGGGCGACGGGCGTAGGTGGCGCGCAGGTTGGAGATGTAGGCTTGCCAATCGGCCATTTGTTCTTTGTGCTGGTAGGCTTTTTTGGCACGAGCCAGCCATTTGGCGGCTTCGGAGTAAAGGTTGCTCTGGGTTTTTAGAATCAAGGCGTCGGATTGTTTGAGCGAGACGCGAATCACCCAATCGGGGCGGATGGTGATAAGTTTGTCGGCCACCTTTTCGAGCAGGTTGGTTGACCATGTTTCATGCTCGGCAACAGAAATGGCGGCGTCCCAGTCTTTTTCTTCCAGGTGAATATCGATCAGGGTATTTTTCATGTAGTTTTCACCGGCTTTTTTGACCAGTTGCGGACGGAGCGCATCCCAACCGGGGCCGGCGAGTCGTTTCAGTTGGCGGTAGAGTTCGATAGACGGTTGGGCGTCGAAAGCGATGCGGTAGGCGCGCAGGGCCATATCGGTACGTCCTTGAGATTCTTCCAGCGGGGCCAGCCAGACAGCAGTAGATGGGTCGTTGTTGATATTCAGTCCGCGCTCTGCAAGAGAGATGGCGGCATCGAGACGGCCGGCTTCGCGCAGTTTTTTTGCAACATCCAGCATTTCGCTGACAGAAGACAGGTTCTTGCAAGCAGTAATCGCAGCGTCCACGCGGTCAAGTTGGAGCAGTTTGAGCGCGTAGCGGCGCGGATTGGCTCTTTCAGCCAGTTTCAGGAATTCATCGGCGCGGCCCTGGCGTTCCAGCACGTTCAGGCGGGCGTTTTGCAGGGTGTCAAAGTCCATCCAATCTTCTTCTTCGTACTCGTCCCACTGAGTTTCTGGGTCTGGCAAAGCCTCCCAACCGTGTTCGATGGCAAGCAGGATGACGGTCAATGCGCTTTCTTCGATGGTTTCGTCCAGGTTGTCGTAAATCTCTTGCATCGAATTTTCCAGGGTTTCGCGTTCTTTAGCGTCCAGGTCAGCGCTGAGGATGGCTTCTGCCAGCGGCATGCCGATATCCTGGATGACGCAGGCCAGGTCGCCATCGTAATCCATGTCTCCATCGTAATCTTCGGTGGTTTCCTCGAGCAGAATACGCAGGATGATGAGCGCGCCTTCGGGGTCGCCCGCTTCGAGAAACTGGACTGCCGTCTGGCGAATTTTTTCTAGGTCTTCGACGTATTCAGGCGCGCCGCCATAGTCATCATAGTAGTTCCGTTCATCGTAGCGGCTCTTTTTTAGGATTCTGGTGATTTGTTTGCGATAGGCTTGCTCGGAAACCTGGGTCTGGCGTTTGACACCGGTGGCAGATTGAGGCTGGGCAGCCGCCCTGGCAGTGAGAACGGCGATTTCGAGGTCTTCATAGGCGTCAGGGTTTTGGCCGACAAGGTGATGGATGACGGCGGCCAGGGCATCTTTTTCGAGGCCGGCCAGCAAGTCAGAAACGCTTTTTTGTTGGGAAAATTCGTCAAGTTTGTTGAGATACAAAAGCAGGAGTGCAACGATGTGTTTGCAATCGCCACCCCAGTCGTAGGGGCAGGTACAGGATGCGTTGCGGATGCCGCCTTCGTCCAGTTCGATGCGCAGGCGGTAATATGGAGCAGTGCTGCCTTCGCAGTTTGCCATTAATACAACGCCACCCGGCGCTGATTGCCAGGCCGGGTTGTAAATTGCGCCAGATTTGTAGTAATCGCGGCCTTTTTGGTAACTCTGGTCGCTGGCGCGGTCACGGATGATTTGTTGGGTAAGTTTGATAGACATGGAAACTCCTGTTGCAAGTTTCGCTTATTCTACCCCTTCTTGTTCGAGTTTGACGCCGCGCTTGAGCAGGTGTTCGATGAGTGGGCGCAGGTCGCGCAGTTCGGGGCGCAGGAGTAGTTTTTTCAGGTTGGTTTTATCAGATACGGTGAGGGGGCGGGAGCGGGGGTAGTTGGCTTCGAATGTTACGATGTCCATGCGGTAGGGTTGGATATCGGGTCGGACGAGGCGGCGGAGTTGGCTGAGGATGTTCAGGCCGCCGTAATCGAGGTCGGACCAGTGGTAGATGGGGGTTGAATTCGGGAGCAGGCGCAGGAGGCGGCGGGTGGCGGGGGAGGGGTTACCGTAGGTGCAGATAACAGCCCATTGCTCATTCCTGCGGACAAATTCATGAAAGGATGTCAGGTTTTCGATGCAGAGGACGGCGTCGGCGTGGATGGTGACGCTTTGGAGTTGGGCGGTTTGGGTGGTGGGGAAGCCGAGGGATGGGTTAAATCCGCCCAGGGTCAGGATTTCGCCGGTTTCGAGGGTCAGTTGCCAGTTTCCGGCCATGTGGATGTAGGTGGGGTTGGGAACAAGGTTGAGTTCGCGCAGAACTTCTTCAGCGGGAAGACGCTTCCATTCCGGGTTGCCGAGGCGGGCCAGGCCAACGAGTTGGTTTTTAATCGCTTCGAGCCGTTTACTGTCGTTGAAGACGCGCACGCTGAAGACGCGGTAGGGGGTCTCGGCCTGGAGTGCGGGTAATGCTTCCATAACGGCGAGCAGGTCTGTGTTCAGGTCGGTATCGGTCAGGCTGAAGGGGACGGGAGATTTTCCGGTGCGGAGATTCGCTAGAACGTGGCGAATGGCTCTGGCGCGCCAGTCATCCACAAAGCGGAATTTTTCGGCGAGCAGGATGCTTTCGAGGTAGGAACGCTGGTCGGTGAGGGCAGGGCGGTTGAGCAACTGATAGATGCGTGTTGCGTATTCCGTTTTTAGGGTGACGGTGTGAAGCAAATGACCGGTTTCGCCGGGGAGCCAAGTGAGTTGGAGTAAACTGGCTTTTTCGAGGGCGTTGAATTGTTCGTTGGCGGTCAGACGGGCGAGCGGGTCGGTTTGGGAAAAGTAGGATGGCAGGCGCAAATCGGCCAGGTTGACCTTGATGACGCGCGTTTCGGGGCTTTTGCGGCGCTCGAAAATATCGAGCAGGGCGTTGAGTACCACGCTTACATCAGGGGATAGGGTAAAGGAAATGGTCATGAGCCAAGTCGGATTTATCCGGCGTTGTTGGGTAGCCGGGGGATTCATCCCCGGCGGGGCAATGGCGGGGTCGATTATTTTGCACGGCCCGGCAACGCCCGGAGAGATAAATCTCCGGGCTGGCAAGCGGCGCCCTGTAAACGGGGCTATTCCTTCTCCAACTCGGCAATCATCTCGTTTTTGTCGATTTCGATGACGAAGGAGTGGTTATTTTTGCGGACGACAGTGCGGACGCTATCGACATGGGGCAGGAGCGAGCCGGATTTATCCGGCGGGGTGGCGAGCAGGACTTGCAGACCGGCCTCGCGCATAAATTGCAGTGCGCTGGAGGTGCGGGCGGTGTCCATTTTGCCAAAGGCTTCGTCGAACATGGCCAGGCGGATGGTATCGGATTGGCGCGGTTGATTCAGGCGGTAGGCCTGGGCGAAGGAGGCGGCCATCGCCACATAAAACGGCGTGGTGGTTTCGCCGCCACTCTTTTTGGCGTTGATTTGGCTCAAAATGGCGCGGTCGCCGTTGAGGTAGTGGATGCGGATGTCGTATTGCAGATAATTGCGGTAGTCCTGCAACTCGCGCAGTTCGATGTTTTCGTCGTCGTGGCGGGTGAGTCGTTCAAAGAGCAAGTCCCATCCCTGTTGGTGTTTTTGGCGGAAATCTGACTCAAAGAGCGAGCCGCCCATGACCTGCTGGCTGTCCATAATCATGTCGTAGACCTGCTTCACCTGGGGCGAGGGTTGGGTGATAAATTCGAAGCGTTCGCCGCCGAAGCGCAGGTTGGCGAGGGTGCTATTGAGGAAGGCGAGTTGCTGGCGGGCATCTTCGATTTGCTCACGCAGGCGGTGGATGAAGTTTTCCACGAGTTCTTGCTCAGCCAGTCCGCGCTGGTGGGCGATTTGGGTTTCGTAGTCGGGGAGTTCGGAGTTGACGAGTTTGTCTTTTTCGGCGGTATAGCGGGTGGCATGTTCCGTGTCGTCGTAGCCGAAGTCGTATTTGAGGGAGTATTCTTGTTTGGTTTCGCGTAATTTATCGCGGGAGCGCTGCTCGGCAGATTGGTATTCATTTTGTTTTTTGGTCGAGTTTTCGAGGATGACTTCGAGCGGCTGGCGTTCGAGGCGGCGTTCGTATTCTTTTTGGACATCGGAGCGTAAGTCCCCCTCGCCTTTCAGGAGATGAGATAGGGGTGAGGGCGCTTCGGCATTTTCCTGGGCGAGGAAGTTTTCGGCATCTTGGAGCGATTCGTCGGCGGCACGTTCCAGGCTGGGAATTTCTTCGGTTTCAATGTGGGTAATTTTTTCATCCAATTGCCCCAACGTCCTTGCGATGGCGCTGACTTCAGCCTGGGCCGAATCGCGTTCTTTTTCGCAATGG
>JAWOIR010000392.1:0-8958 GCA_046484545.1 Anaerolineales bacterium | reverse complement strand
GTCCTCCCAGACCGGGGTGATGCCATACGTGCCGGTGGCGACCACATTTGTCAGGCGGGTTTGGGCTGTGTCTTCGAGCGCGACGCTGAACAGTTCAGAGTCAGGGTCGGATTTCATATTCTCATGTCCGCCGCGGCACTGGGCGCATGGGCAGGCGGCGCGCAAGAGCGCAAAGGGATAAATGCTGGTATGGCCGTCGTTCCAGGTGACGGTCATTTCTCGCATTTCACGGTTGGCGGTGATACCGGTAGGGCGTACAGTCATGAGCGGATACCTCGTGATTTCAGGTTTGTGATGCCGGGCAAATCTCGACCTTCTTCTGTCTACTACTGCTCCGGCGGCGGGATGTATTCCAGGAAAGGTGCCGCGGCCCAACCCGTGCGGGCTTCGTCGTAAGGCGCGACCAATTTCCACCAGGTATAACCATCAAGTTCAACCGGGCCGTCGATGACGATGAACATTTCCGAATCGAGCGCCAGTAAAAGGAAATCGCCCTGCAAACCGGGATTGGCACGAATGCGCAAACCCTGTCCACCGGTTTGGGCGACCTGCACATAACTGCCAAGCATCACCTGGCCGGGAATGGGCGTGGGTGTGACGTTCGGGTCAGGGGTGGGCGTTGGCACGAGTGTGGGGGTGCCGGTCGGGGCAGGGATGATGGTCAGGGTGACCACGAAGCTGCCGGGCTGCGGGCGCGCCGGAGCGTTGACCAGCATCCAAACGAATGTAATGAACAACAAAAACACAGCCAAGCCTATCGCGCCCAGCGTTACTCCCGGTGTAAGTAAACGGCGAAATTCGAAGTTCATACCGGTTGGAATGATACCAGATTTGCCCGTAATCTTGCAAAAGTTGCAGGCTCAGTTACCCGAAAAGCACATCGGCCCTTTTGGGAATTCCCGTGACAAGTTCCCGCACTTTGGGGTGAGAACGCGTGTACGCGCGCGTTCTCACCCCAAAGTGTGGGTTTCTTTACGGCAAATATCAAAAAACCAGCGCATCGCGTTCGTTTCACAATTCAGGTCTGTTGCGGGTATAATCGCAAGGATGAGTGAAAATGCCCTGCTCAACAATCGTTACCAATTGCTCGAACCGCTTGGCACAGGCGGCATGGCGCAGGTTTTCCGCGCGCGCGACCTGATGCTGGAGCGGTTTGTTGCGGTTAAGGTCTTGCGCACCGATTACTCGTCCGATAGCGAGTTCCAGGCGCGCTTCAGGCAGGAGGCCAGGGCTGCGGCCAACCTGTCGCACCCCAACATCGTTACCGTGCATGATTTTGGCTTCGACCAGGGTTTTCTCTACCTGATTATGGAGCATGTGCCAGGCACCAACCTGAAGACCATGATGGAGAACCTGGGCAAGTTCAAGCCTGAAGACGCCCTGCCGCTCATCGTCCAGGCTTGCGCAGGGTTGGGATACGCTCATCGCGCCGGGCTGGTACATTGCGATGTCAAACCACATAACATGCTGGTCTCGCCAGACCATCGACTGAAAGTGACCGACTTCGGCATTGCGCGCGCAATTGCCAGCATCCACCCTGATGAGCAGAGCGACGTGGTCTGGGGGTCGCCGCTTTATTTTTCACCGGAGCAGGCCGCCGGACAGGCGCCCTCGCCCGCTTCAGACGTGTATTCACTGGGCGTGGTCATGTACGAGTTGATGACCGGACGCCCGCCATTCATCGCCAAAACCGCCGAGAAACTGGCCCAACTGCACCGCGAGGCCAACCCCGTGCCACCCAGCAATTTCAACCCGGCCATAAACCCCGAACTGGAACAAATCATCCTGAAAGTGCTCTCCAAGCAACCCTCGGCGCGCTATCGCACCGCCGACCAACTTGGGCGGGTGCTGATGAACTTTGGCGCGGCGCGGCGCTCCCCTGCGGTGGCGTTGGTCGAGTCGGTGTCCGAACCTGTGTCGCAGCCTGTTGCCCGCCCTGCCCCCCAGGCTGTGCGGCCTGCGCCCCGTCCGGTTCCGGCAATGGCTGTCACACCGACGCCCGCGTCTTTCGAAGCAGATGAGGATGACAGCCTCGATTTCGACTGGGTTTCGGTCTTGCTTGGGCTGCTGGTGCTGATGTCAGTTGGCGGTTTAATTCCGTTTTGGATGTTTATCTATTATCGCTGGGTTGCGCCCATTCCGTAATGTCACCGAAAACCCCTGTACTGGCCCCTTCCATATTGTCTGCTGATTTCACCCGCCTGGGTGAGCAGGTTGCCGCTTGCCAGCAAGCCGGGGCAGATTGGATTCATGTAGATGTGATGGACGGCCACTTTGTGCCGAACCTTACCTTTGGGCCGCTCATCCTGCAAGCCTGCCGCCGCGTCACCGACCTGCCCCTCGATGTGCACCTGATGGTCGAAAAGCCGGAGTCTATGCTGGAGGCGTTTGCCCGGGCCGGGGCCAGCCGCCTGACCGTGCATGTGGAGACCTGCCCACACCTGCACCGCACCCTGGAGCAGATTCGGGAATTGGGCGTTTTGCCGGGGGTGACGTTGAACCCTTCCACCCCGGCGAGTGCGCTAAAAGAGATTTTGCCGCTGGTCGATTTGGTGCTGGTGATGAGCGTCAACCCCGGTTTTGGCGGGCAGGAGTTCATCGAGGCCAGTTTGGGCAAGATTGCTGAAATCCGCCAAATGTTAGACGAGGCCGGTTTAGCGGCCTGGCTTGAAGTAGATGGCGGCGTCTCAGTTGAGACCCTGCCCCGTTTGCGGGCAGCCGGCGCAGATGCGTTCGTGGCCGGGAATTCGGTCTTTAACCATCGAAACGGTATCCAGGCCGGGGTGGGTGCGCTGCGCAAACTACTGGTTTAATGGGAACAGGTTTTTTGCGACCTCCCCAGCCGGTTTCGCCGTGAGTCGCTCATGCGCTTAAAAACAAAAATCACGGCCCAGGCCGTGACTCTCGTTTTAGAAACCGGCAGATGAATTAAGCGGCAGTTTTGACCATTGTGCGGATGCACTTGGTGCAAAGGGACTTCTGGAGTTTGCGGCCATTTTCGAACACGGTCACTTTTTGAAGGTTGGGGCGGAACTTGCGATTGGTCGCGCGCATGGAGAACGAGCGATTGTGTCCGAAAGTGGTTGTTTTACCGCAATGAGCGCATTTAGCCATTTGTGAACTTTCCTTTCTTGCTATAATTACAGGGTTCTTTTTGACAAGCGCGTTATTCTAACATAAATCGTATCCTTCTACAAGAGAAGTGTTATTTAAACCAGCAAAGGAAAACAACCTATGGGACAGGAAAAAACGACTTTGGGAAGCATTCATATTGCGCCCACCGCCGTGGCAACGATTGCCTATCATGCCACCCTGCAATCGTATGGGGTGGTTGGGTTGGCACCCAAAAACCTGGCGGAGGGAATTGCCGCGACGATTACCCGCGAACCAACACGCGGCGTGAGCGTCCATTTCGATGGTGAAAAACTGGACATTGATATTTATATCATTGTCGAGTACGGTACGCGCATTTCGTCGGTGGCGCAGAGCGCTTCCAATGCGGTACGCTACCAGGTGGAAAAAACGATTGGTTTGCATGTCCGTAATATCAATGTGCATGTGCAGGGATTACGGATTAGTAATTCTGACTGACGGAAATTTTTTCAATATTAATACCCCTCGGTTGAGAGGAGAATTTAACGTATGAGTAAGAAGCCCATAGACGGCCTCGAAATTAAAAGATTGGCTGAGGCCGGACTGGCCTGGTTGCGCGTAAATCATCAAACGGTAAACGCGCTGAATGTTTTTCCTGTGCCAGATGGTGATACCGGTACAAATATGTTGCTGACAATGCAAGCCGCCTACAACGAAATTTCAGATGCGAACCACGAGAGCGCCGGCAAAATGGCATCGGTGATGGCGCAGGGCGCGCTCATGGGCGCGCGCGGCAATTCGGGCGTCATCCTTTCGCAGATTTGGCGCGGTTTTGCGCGTGGCCTGCATGATGTTGATGTGGTGGATGTACCCGCCCTGGTGCGTGCATTAAGCGAGGCACGGGATACGGCTTATAAGGGTGTTGTGCGCCCGGTGGAAGGGACGATTCTGACCGTTATCAAGGACGTTGCCGCCGCTGCAGAGCAAGCCCTGGAGCAGACCGAGAGCCTGCGCGAGTTGTGGCAAATTGTTCTTAAGGCTGCCGATGAATCTGTGGAGCGCACGCCTGAGTTGCTGCCAGTCTTGAAGCAGGCCGGGGTGGTCGATTCGGGTGGGAAGGGATTGTTCTTCATCTTTGAAGGAATTCTGCGCCTGATTGAAGGTCTGTCGCTCGATTCGCCGCTGGTTTCCGTCCAGCCGCTTTCAGCCATGAACCTGGAGAATGCCATGGAAGAAGTGGAAGAAGGCCAGGATTGGGAAGTGGTGGTTGATTTTCGCCCGAACAACGGGTTCGAGTTGCAGGCGTTTTACACCAAACTCGAAGAGATGGGCACATCGATTCAAGTCGGCGAGGGCGAGGGCATGTACCGTATGCACATCCATACCCTGCTTGAAAAACGCTACGAGTCGATTGATTACATCATGAGCATTGGCACCATCACCAAAGTCGCCATGGAAAATCTGCTGGCGCAAATGGATGAGCTTGGCAGCCAGAGCAGGGAGACGCAAATCGAACTCGCCAACGTGGAACCCGGCCAGATTGCCGTTGTGACGGTTTCTCCCGGCCTGGGCCTTTCGCGCATTTTCGCCAGCCTGGGCGTGACCGCGATTGTGGCCGGCGGGCAGACGATGAATCCCTCGACCAAAGACATCCTGGAAGCCTTTGAGAACTTGCCGACCGATAAGGTCATCATCCTGCCGAATAACAAGAACATCGTCCTGGCGGCCAATCAGGCCAGGGAAGTGACGGTCAAGCAGGTGCATGTTGTTCCGAGCCGCAACGTACCGCAGGGACTTTCGGCCATGCTGCACCTGAACCCCGAAGGCGACCTGGAGAAAATTGCCGAGCGCATGACCGAGGCTCTTGATGCAGTTGTTTCTGGCGAGATTACCGTGGCGGTGCGTACTGTGGAGATTGACGGCGTTCAGGTGCAGGAGGGCCAGGCAATTGCGCTGATGAACGGCAAACTGGCTGTTTCAGCCGAAACGGTCGAGAGCGCAGTTTTGCAGTTGCTCGAAAAAGCACATGCCGAGGATTTTGAACTGATTACTTTCTTCTACGGCGAAGAAATGCCCCACAAAGAAGCCCACCGCATTGCCGACCTGGTGCGCGAGAAATACGCCAATCAGGAAATCGAAGTGCAGGAGGGCGGCCAGCCGCATTATCAGTTTATTATTTCGATAGAGTGATTTTGGTTGGAAGGTTGGAAGGTAGCGAAGCAAGCAGGTAAACAAGTAGAAAAGTAAAGAAGTGAAATAGTGGAGAGGAGCGCGGAGAGAATCTCTGAACTCCTCTCTTTTTACCTTTTTCACTCCTCGACTCAGTTATTTGCTGCGAAGAAGGCCGCATTTTGGGGTATGAGCGCGTATGCGGCGCGCTCATACCCCAAAATGCGGAGACTTACCACGGGAAAACCTCATCCTCTCATTCGGTTCACTAAAAACTATGTCCCCTAAAAAAATTGGTCTCGTAACCGACTCGCCCTGCGACCTGAGCGCAGATGTAATAGAAAAATACGCCATCGAAGTGATTCCGGCCATCCTCGTTATCGAAGGCCGCGAATATGTGGACGGTATTGACATAACCCGCGAGCAATTCTATACCCGCCTGCCGGCCATGCGCCAGGCGCCCAGCACTGCTGCGCCTGCCCCGGCGGAGTTTGCGGCGCGTTATGAAAAATTATTAAGTGCGGGGTGCGAGCATGTCATCTCGTTGCACACTGCCGAGCGGCTGACCAGCATTCCCAATTTTGCGCGCACCGCCGCCCGCGATTTTCCTGAGCAGGTGACAGTGCTGGAATCTGGTTCGCTGACGCTTGGGACGGGATTCCAGGTGCTGGCCGCCGCCGAAGCCATCGAGCAAGGCCTGGGACTGGAAGGCGCGCTGGAAGCCGTCCGCGTTACCCGTGAAAATGTGCGCGTGGCCGCCGCCCTCGACACGATGGAGTACCTGCGCCGCTCCGGGCGCGTCCCGGCCCCGATTACGGCCATTGGCGGGTTGTTGAGCATCAAACCGGTGGTCGAATTGCGCCAGGGGGCGGTACGTCCCATCAGCGCGGCGCGCACCACAAGCCAGGCCAACCAGGCCCTGTTCAAATTCCTGACCGGTCTTGGGCCGCTCCAGCGGCTCTCGATTTTGCACACCAATGCCGAAGCCCGCGCACGAGACTTTCTCAAACTGTTGATGGAGAGCAAACTCCGCCTGAACCTGCCGCGCGAAATCGGGCTGACGAATGTCACCAGTTTGATTGGCACACATGTCGGGCCGAACGGGGTGGGGTTTGCGGCGGTGAATTTAATTTAAATTGACAAGCTTTGTCCGCTATGATATAAACTGACCAACAAGTACTCATCCAGAGAGGCAGAGGGACCGGCCCTGTGAAGCCTCGGCAACCGCAAAATGCTGGTGCCAATTCCGGCAGGCCGCACGGCCTGGGAGATGAGAGCGGACATTTTCGATTGTCGCCTCTCGCCAGAGAGGCGTTTTTGTTGATTGGATGTCTGAGATATGAAAATCTTACCTGGCTGGCGCTATTTTCGCAATTTGGCCTTGCTGATGTTGGTTGGGCTGGTCTGCCTAGTCGCGCTGAGGCAGGCGTATGTTGCACCAATCCACTGGTTGTGGGTACTGCCACTTTTTTATGTCGGGTATGGGGTTTGGGGTGCTTTTGCGTTTGCCCATCCAATCCGGTTTCGCTACTGGTCGCATGAAATTCCCCGCCCGGATGGTCGCGCCTGTGAAAAAGTCTTGTTTCCCTCCCGTGACAGCCTGACCCTCTTTGGTTGGTACCTGCCCGGTACAAACCGAAAGGCACTCATCCTGGCGCACGGGCTCGGCGGTGCAGGCATTGTGATGTGCAATTACGCCGCTTTTCTTGCCCAGGCTGGTTACGGTGTACTGATGCTGGATTTGCGCGCTCACGGCAGTAGTGACGGCGACACCTCGACCTATGGCGTGCTGGAAGCCAACGATATCGCCGGGGCAACCGATTTCCTGCTGGCGCGTGGCGATGTAGATAAAATTGGCGTTCTGGGTATTTCGATTGGCGCGCAATCCGCTTTGCGCGGCGCGCTAATCTGTGACTCCGTCGGTGCACTGGTGTTGGAAGGGCTTGGCCCGGCCAGTATCGAAGATCGAATCCGCTCGGCAAATGCAGGAGAGCGTCGCAAAAAATTGTTCGTGCTCTGGAATCGTCTGTTGTACGGTATCACATTTGCAGAACAATGGTTGTTCACTTTCTTTTCTGGACAGAATCCTACCCCGCTGACGGTTGAATCTGGCAAACTTGCGCCGCGTCCACTTTTGCTGATTGCCTGCGGCGCGCATGAAGTTGAATTCAATCGCCGTTTTTGCGAATCTGCGGGCCAAACCTGTTCACTATGGGAACTTCCAAAGGCGCGCCATGCCGCCGGGTTGACTTATGAGCCAAAGGAATATCCCTTGCGGGTGGTGGCTTTTTTTGACCGGGCGTTGAATGTCGATAATCAATAAGGAATTGTGTGTTTTGCCCTAAATGCAGCAACCCTGGCTATGGGCGCTGTCCATCACCTGACGGTTGCCGGCTATTTGTTGCAACAGTTGGCGAGTAAATCAAAAAAAATACGGACCGCACTTATTCAACAAAAACAAATCGTAAAATTCGCGCAATTCGATGCGAAAGAATTCAGGAGTAACTTAATGACCCCTCGCACCTACACCAACCGCTCATACCTCGACGCCCTCGAAAAGAAAGTGCTCGTCTTCGATGGCGCGATGGGAACCAGCCTGCAAACCCAAAACCTGACCGCCGAACACTTCGGCGGCGAACAATACAACGGATGCAACGATTTCCTCGTCATCTCGTACCCCGAAGCCGTCGAAAAAGTCCACCGCTCCTTTCTCGAAGTCGGTGTGGATGTGCTCGAAACCGACACCTTCCGCTCGAACCGGCTGACGTTGGGCGAATATGGTCTGGGTGAGCGTACGATAGAGATTAACATGGCAGCCGCCCAATTGGCGCGTCGGCTTGCAGACGAATATTCGATACTCGATACTCGCAATTCGAGTAACGAATATCGAGTATCGAATACCGAAGCTCCAATATCGCACCCCCGCTTCGTGGCCGGTTCCATCGGCCCGAGCGGCAAACTGCCCTCCGCCGATGACCCCGAGCTCTCGAACATGCAATTTGATGAACTGGCCGAACTGTTCCGCGAGCAGGCCACCGGCTTGATCCAGGGCGGTGTGGATGTGATTCTGATCGAGACCTCGCAGGACATTCTCGAAGTCAAAGCCACGATTTACGGCGTGGTCAAGGCATTTGAAGAAACCGGCGTCTGGCTGCCAATTCAATGTCAGATTACCCTCGACACCAGCGGACGCATGTTGCTCGGCACCGACCCCGAAGCCGCCATCGCCATCCTCGAAGACCTGCCCATCGACGTCATCGGGTTGAACTGCTCGACCGGCCCCGAACACATGCGCGAACCCATCCGCATTTTGGGCGAGGGCACGCGCCTGCCGGTTTCGTGCATCCCCAACGCCGGGCTGCCGCTCAATGTCGATGGTCAAGCGGTTTATCCGCTCGAGCCGGAACCGTTTTCAGACGCGTTAATGGAATTCGTGACCAAAAACAACATCTCGGTCGTGGGTGGATGTTGCGGCACCACGCCCGAACACCTGAAACTGCTCGTCGAAAAGTTAAACAACTTCCAGCATCCTGCCCGTCCCGAATCCGGCGCGCCTAAACTGGCATCCGGCATCAAGGCCATGACCATGCAGCAAGACCCCGCGCCCTTCCTGATTGGCGAACGCTGCAACGCCCAGGGCAGCCGCGCCTTTAAGCGCTTGATTCTCGCCGAGGATTGGGACTCCGTCCTGACGGT
>JAWOIR010000310.1:0-2806 GCA_046484545.1 Anaerolineales bacterium | reverse complement strand
CCCGAAAACCGGACGCTCGTTGATGGAACGCACCATCATCGTCTGCAACACCTCGTCCATGCCGGTGGCGGCACGCGAGGCTTCGGTCTATACCGCCGTGACGATGGCGGAATACTACCGCCAGATGGGCTTGCACGTCCTGCTGCTGGGCGATTCGACCAGCCGCTGGGCGCAGGCCATGCGCGAGATGTCGGGCCGCCTGGAGGAGATTCCCGGCGAGGAAGCCTTCCCGGCCTATCTTGAATCGGTGATTGCCAGTTTCTATGAACGCGCCGGAATCGTACGGATGAAATCAGGCGAAATCGGCTCGGTGACCATTGGCGGCACAGTCTCGCCTGCCGGCGGCAACTTCGAGGAACCCGTCACCCAGGCCACGCTCAAGGTGGTGGGCGCGTTTCACGGTCTATCGCGTGAGCGTTCTGACGCGCGCAAATTCCCGGCCATCCACCCGCTCGATTCGTGGTCAAAATACAAGGGCATCATCAACCCTGATTGGGTCGCCTGGGCGCATGAGTACCTGGCGCGCGGCACCGAAGTAGCCCACATGATGAAAGTGGTCGGCGAGGAAGGCACCAGCCTGGACGATTTCATCATCTTCCTGAAAAACGAATTTCTTGACACGGTTTACCTGCAACAAAACTCCTTCGACCCGGTGGACGCCTCCGTCAGCCCGGAACGGCAGAAATTGCTCTTCAGCCGCGTCGCGCGGGTGCTGGGAGCCTGGTTCGCCTTCAAGAACAAGGAGGCGGCCCGCGCCGCTTTCAACAAACTGCGCCAACTCTTCCTGGACGCCAACGGCGCGGCCTGGGAGAGCGAGGACTTCCAACAGGCTGACCGGGCAATTCTTGATTATTTGGAAAACACCGTTACCGGGCTTGACCCTGCCGCCAACCGCATCATCGAGAGCCTGGAGCAAAGCGCATGAAAAAGGTCTATTCACGCATCCAATCCATCACCGGCAACGTCATCACCGTCCGGGCGGAGGGAATCGCTTACGGCGAACTGGCCGAGGTCTCGACCCGCTTCGGCGTCTCGCTGGCCGAAGTCATCCGCCTGGACGAAGACCTGGTCTCGCTGCAAGTCTTTGCGGGCGGGCGCGGCATCTCCACCGGCGACGAAGTACGCTTCCTGGGCAACCCCATGCGCATTTCTTTCTCCGACGACCTGAAAGGGCGTATCTTCAACGGCGCGGGCGTGCCGCGCGACAACGGCCCGGCCCTGCACGAAAACCTGATTCCGATTGGCGGCCCCTCCGTCAACCCGACCAAGCGCATCATGCCGCATGAAATGATTCGCACCGGAATCCCGATGATTGACGTGTTCAACACCCTGGTCAAGAGCCAGAAGTTGTCTATTTTCTCGGTTTCGGGTGAACCCTACAACGAGCTGCTGGCGCGAATTGCCATGCAGACCGAAGTGGACCTGATTGTGCTGGGCGGCATGGGCCTGAAATACGATGATTACCTGTTCTTCAAGGAGACGCTCGAATCGGGCGGCTCGCTGCACAAAACCGTGATGTTCATCAACACCGCCGCCGACCCAGTGGTCGAATGCCTGATGGTGCCAGATATTGCCCTGGCGGTCGCTGAACGCTTTGCCCTGAAAGGCCTCGACGTACTGGTGCTGCTAACCGACATGACCAATTTCTCCGATGCGCTCAAAGAAATCGCCATCACGCAGGAGCAGGTTCCCTCCAATCGCGGTTATCCCGGCGACCTGTACAGCCAACTGGCCTCGCGCTACGAGAAAGCGGTCGATTTCAGCGATTCGGGCTTCATCACCATCCTGACCGTCACCACCATGCCCGGCGACGACGTCACCCATCCCGTGCCGGACAATACCGGCTACATCACCGAAGGCCAGTTCTACCTGAAAGACGGGCACATCGAACCCTTCGGGTCGCTCTCACGCCTCAAGCAACTGGTCAACGGCAAAACCCGTGACGACCATCGCGCCATCATGGACAGCATGATTAAACTCTTCGCCGCCTACCGCGACACGCTCGAAAAGAAATCCATGGGATTCCAGATGAGCGACTGGGACAGCAAATTGCTCAAATACGGGGTGCGCTTTGAACATGAAATGATGGACCTTTCGGTCAACATCGCGCTCGAAGACGCCCTGGACAAAGGCTGGGAAATCCTGGCCGCCTGCTTCGAGCCGCAGGAAACCGGACTGCAATCCAGGCTGGTTGAGCAGTTCTGGCCGAAGAAGGAATGAACGCCTATCGCTTGTCATTTCGAGCCGCTTTGCGGCGAGAAATCTTAACCACAGAGTGCAAGATTTCCCCTGGCACCGCCCGCCAGAGCAGGTGTCAGTCGCCGCTGCGCGGCTCCTTCGAAATGACAAAAACCGCATAGAGAATTAATTGCGCTGAATAGTCGCAAAAGGAACACCCCCTTGCCAAAAATTCGCCTGACCAAAAACGAGTTCAAGAAGCAAAAAGACGCTTTGAAAATGTACAAGCGTTACCTGCCCACCTTGCAACTCAAAAAACAACAACTACAGATGGAAATTCGCGGCATCCAGGCCCGGGCCGCGCAGGTGGCCGCCGAGCGCGAACGCCTGCTCGACCAGTTCCAGGCCTGGGTGGCGGTCTTCGGCGAATCTACCGCACTGCAAAACCCCGATGGCGGCTGGATTCTGTCGCTTGAGCGGGTGCAGGTCGAGAGTGATAACATCGCCGGCGTCGAAATTCCTGTCTTTCGGCAGGCCGAATTCAGAACCGACGATTACAGCCTGTTCGCCAAACCGCTCTGGGTCGACCGCGCCATCGCACACTTGCGGGACATCCTTAGCCTGGATA
>JAWOIR010000015.1:0-4896 GCA_046484545.1 Anaerolineales bacterium | reverse complement strand
GACGAGCCGAACAGGCCGGGCAGGCCGTTGAGGGCGTCGTACCAGCCGGGGCGTCCGCCTTCCATTTCAATGCCCATTCCGAACGGGTCACGAGTGATGAATTTGAGCAGGGCGAGCAGGCTGAGTTTGCCGAACAAGTTCAGGCGGAAGAGTTCGCCTTTTCCGTTTTGCGAACAGGCCCAATAGCCATTTTCGCCACGAGCGGCAATCAGCACCGCCTTTTCGGTGTCTTTGCGCAGGGCGTTGAGTTGGCGTGGCTTGCCATTTGCCAGCACATAACGCTCACGGCGCGGCAGGACAACTTCGGGGCTATCGTAGAATGGGAGCGGTTCGGAGTCAAAGAGCAGTTCGGCTTTTTTGTCAGGGTAAACCGCAAGGTAGGAATCAAGCAGGTCGAGGATGTAAGTCCAGTGGTCAATCCAGTAGCCTTCGCCAAATTCAGCACGCAAATGTTGCTCGGATTGGGAAAGGACGTTTTCGAGAAATTCGACTGGCTGGCGCAACCCGGCTTCGATGACGGCGGTCAGCAGTTTGCCGGGGGTGAAGGGCGCGGAGAGAAGCTTTTCTATCGCTGCCAGCCCAGGCCCGCTAAAGCGGGCGGTACGGTCGCCTTCAGGCGACTTTTCAGGAATAGCCGGAAGAGTCTCAATCTGAGCCAAAATCTCGGCACGTTTTTCGGCGGGCAGGCTAAACGTTGCGCCTTGCACGACGAGCGGATTGTAACCATCGGCCTGAATCAGACTGGCAAAGGTTCGGATGTTGGAATCGGCGACACGCGGCTCGAAGAAGACATCGGCGCGGCGGTTTTGGTTGACATCGCGATAGTTGCCGTTGCCCTGCGAGTAGTATTCGGGCGCCAGGACGAAATAGTTATAGTCGCGTTCCATGTCGCCGTGCTTGCGCGAGTAGACGTGGTAAACATGCTTGCCGCCCAAAATCAGCGGCCAGCCACCGCGCATGACGTTATCGAGGAAGGTTTGGCGGCAGTAGGCATCAAAAAGTTGGGATGTCGTTTTTGTGGCAATCGGTTCGGTTAAGTTGTCGGCCAATTTGCGGGCCTGTTCCAGAGCGGAATCGAGAAATGCGGTGGAGGCCAGCTGCGCGGCGTGTTCTTCAATCAGGGGGAAGGATGCGACCATGCCGTACAGGCTGTTGAGAGCCTGCGTTTCGGCGGGGTTCAGGGTCAGTTTGGCGGCGAAGAAGGCGCAGGGGGTGCGTCCCTCGCAGATTTGAGTGGCTGATAAAACGGAATCCAGCCCACGGGCGGCGAACGGTTCAGGGAGAGTAAAGGACGTGTCGAAACCGAAGACAGTTACCGGGTCGGCCAGCGCCGGGAGCAGTTCCCCATCCGCAGAAAAGGCCAGGGCGAAGTTTCCGGCCTCGATGGCGGTCACCTCCGCGCTATCCCCCGAACTGGCGCGCAATTTATAAAACGGAATGCGCGCTTCGAGTTGCTTCACTTCCATCCAAGCCTCAACAGTGCGCGCCATTTCCTTGAGCGCGAAGTTCCCGGCACCATAGGGAATCATGACGGGCAGGCCATCCAGCGCCTCGAGTTCGAGCGCGGTCTCGCCCAGGTTGCGGAAAGTAACGCGGCGAGCGAGAGCGGCAAAAGGCTGTTCGGGCAGAATGAAGTACAGGACACTGGTTTCGAGACCGAGTTCGGGATTCGTCTCGCGGATTTCGACCTCATTCATGCCGGTAAACATTACCCGCCGAGCAAGCTGCCCGCCGAACGGCTCATAGAAACCAGATTCTGCACCGCGCCGCCAACGCAAGAAGGTGCGAAACCCTAGCGCGCCGGTCTGCTCATAGGCCTTGCGGGCTGGCTGGAATTCCATAATGGGGCGGTCTTTGCTCTCGACCCCAAACCCGGCGATGGCCTGTCCACGGTTGACGTAAAAGACCCAGAGCGGGATACCTAGCGTACCAGCAATGCCGGGCAGGAAGGAGGAGAAGGGGCGCGCCTGCTGGAAATCGGGCAGGATGAAGCGCCCTGACTGGTCGAAGTATTCAGCGGGTTTTGTTTTGTTTGAGTTCATTCGTTTATCCCCGGCCATTCAGACAGCCAGTAATCGTCTGCAACGGCGTTGCGGTAGGCTTCGAGAGATGCGTCTGATGAGTTGATGCGCCAGTCGGTCTCTTTGGAAATATGGAACCAGATGATGGCACGGATTTGCGGGTAATCGCTGCGGATTTTCTGGAAGGTGTCGGTAATCCAGGCGGCTTTGTCACCGCCTTCTTCGGTCGAGGAAAATTCGCCGATGATAATGGGTTTTTCGGGGTTGATGGCCTGCAATTCGGCGTAACTGCTGGCAAAGATTTCATCGAAGGAGGTCCAGCGGGCGTTAAATTGCTGACCAAAGGCAGATGCGCCCCAGTTGTAGCCGTCAAAGCACATCCAATCGACATAATCGTCGCCGGGATAGTAGGCGGCGGCGTTGTTCCAGTCGCCGAGGGCGGTTTGCATTCCCGAAAACGGCGCGTTCGGACACCAGACCCACAGCACGTTATCGGCGCCGTTGTGCGTGAAACGGTCGTGGATGTAGCGATAGGCGGCCACAAAACGCTCCGGGCCATCGGCCAGGGTTGGGTCGCCGTAGCCGTCGAGAGTCGCGCCGCCGTTGAAAATGCCAGACCAGGGATACCAGTCGCCGTTCATTTCGTGTCCGAAACGCAGCAAAACCGGTTTGCCAAAGTCGCGCATACCTTTCGACCAGGTATCGAGGTAATCATCATAGTGCCCGTCGATGATGGCTTCCAGCACACGACCTTCGTAATCGCGGGCGGTTTTGGTCGCGCCGGGGAAAAATTCCCAGGTAATCAGGGTGACGCGGCCCGCATAGCGGTTGGCGCTTAACAGGCCGTTGTTGAAGCCCTTGCTCCAGTTCAGGTAAACGGCAGAAATGGCCACGCCTTTGCCTATTCTCTCGAACAGGTTAACGCTGGAGACGCTCGTGCCGTGAAACGTTCCCAGGTAAACGCCGGGGATGTGCTCATATTCGGGCACAGACGCCGGCTGGCAGGCTGCGATAAGCGCCAGTGCAAGCAGGCTGGCAAGAATCACGAAAGAGCGGCAGAATTTCATTCTGTTTTTTCCAATTTGGCGCAATTTGCGCTGTTGGCCGATTTGTCGTAGGTGGTATTTGTCCCAATCAGGCTGGTGACGCAGAAGGTGATTTCTCCACTGCGTTCCACCGGGAAGGAAAGCAGGCGGATTTTGCCCTGCGCGTCGCTTTCGGCGCTGCTTTCACCGCGACTGGTTAGTCCCACCCAACCGCCGGTGACGCTGACGCCCTCGACCGGGTTACCTTCCGCATCGTGGACGGTGATCACGGCTGCGGCGCGCCATTCCCCGTTGCTTGTATCCGCTTCGAGGACGATGTCGCCAACGTGGACAGGGCCGCCGCCGATGCTGCCAGTTACGCCATCCGGACGCTGATAAACGCGGACGTAATCGACCAACAGGAATTGTGGAAAAACGGTGCTGTCGTCCGGCGGGCCGGGCCAATTGCCGCCGACGGCCAGGTTGATGAGAATGAAGAAGGGATGGTCATAAACCCAGCGCCCCGGCACGGCTTCGGGTATGAGTTTGAAAAATTGCTCGCCATCGATATACCAGCGGATTTCGTTCTCTTCCCATTCGATGGCAAAGACGTGGAAATCGTCGCTCCATGCGCCCTCAGTCAAGGTGGTGAAATGACCGACGCCGCCCGAACCGGAGTAGCCGGGGCCGTGAACCGTTCCGTAAATCTTGTTCGGTTCGCGCCCGATGTGTTCCATGATGTCGATTTCGCCGGATGCCGGCCAGGGGTTTTGCTGAATGTCTGCGCCGAGCATCCAGAAGGCCGGCCAGATGCCGTTGCCGTAGGGTAATTTCATGCGCGCTTCGATGCGTCCGTAGGTCCAGGCGTGCAGGCCCTGGGTCTTGAGGCGGGCCGAAGTGTAATTGCGGCGCACAAATTCTTCTTCGCGGGCTTCGATGACCAGTATCCCGTCTTCGATGCGGACGTTTTCGGGGCGTTCGGTGTAGGTTTGCAGTTCGTTGTTGCCCCAGCCATGTCCGCCGATATCAAAGGTCCATTTGGTGCGGTCGATTTCGGGGCCGTCAAACTCATCCTGCCAGACCAGCGTCCAGCCGGGAAGTTCCCATTCAGGGCTAGGGGAAGGCATAGGCGGTTCTTCTACAGGCGCATCGGACTGTGGCGCGCACGCAAAAAAGAGCGCGGTAGAAATCAGGATGACAAGGGTCAGGCGGGCAAGTTTCATGTTGTTCACTTTCGTAATCTGTCATTTCGACAGCGAGAAATCATAACCAGCGTGCATAAAATTTCTCAGTTGCCGCTATGCAGCTCCTTCGAAATGACAACTAAAAGGCGCGCTTCACGGTTTATTCTATGGGCAAACCGGCAGGCTGATGGGCTCGCTCAAAGCCACATCCAGCCCATAGCCGAAGGGGAAGAGCGGCGCGTCACAGCCTTCTGTGGGCAGGTTGGCGAAGTCGAAGGGCAATTGCTCGGCAGAGCGCGGCCAGGTGAAGGGCAGTTTGCCGGTAAAAGGACGGTCGCCAAAAAGCACATCGGCCACACCCTGGCCCTCGCTGCCGGGCAGCCAGGCGGCCACAAAAGAGTCGGCATAGGGCAGGGCTTCGGTGATGACCAGCGGGCGTCCAGAAATCAGGATGACAACCACACGCTCACTTTGTTCACGAACGCGCTTAATTAATTCAATATCGATATCGCTCAAGGACGGGTTGATGTTATCGCCTCGCCCTTCGGCATAGGGGCGTTCGCCAACCACCACAATCGCCATATCGGCCTTGCGGTCATCATCGAATTTGCCAAAACGGTTGAAGCGAACTTCACCGGCAGCAGTCGCCTCGATGGCCTGCAAAAT
>JAWOIR010000465.1:0-4782 GCA_046484545.1 Anaerolineales bacterium | reverse complement strand
GCTTGTGCCGGGCGCGATGAGCGTTCATGACGCGCATCACATCGCCGAGGACATCGAAGCCGACATCCGCCAGGCCCTCGAAGATGCGGTTGTTTTCACTCACATCGAACCGGTGGATGACGAAATCTCGCTCCATGACATCTCCATAGACCGCGACTGAACAGTTTCCCCCTTCCCAGCGGGAAGGGGGGCAGGGGGGATGGGAGAAAGCTCATTTCCGATTTGGAATTGCTGGTTACGTATCTCTCAAATGTTAACAATTCTTTAATACGTTATAATACCGGCCATGAAACACGCGCGAATCATCCTTGCGCTCGTTTTTTTGGTGATTTCCCTCAGCCTGCTGGTCTGGGGATTTTTCCCCAACCAGCGTGAAGTGCGCCGCCAGCCCATCGAGCCGACCCAAATGCAATTGCCCGCGCCTGAAGGCTTCCACCAGCCCGCGCCGCTTGTGCAATTTCCAGTGGAGCATATCGAAACATCGCAGACCGAGAGAATTGCGGCCTGCTTTGTTTTACTTTTGTAGAGGAGATTTACCAGGTGACGACTCTTTTTTTTGCCACCGACATTCATGGCTCGGATATTTGCTGGAAGAAGTTTCTCAACGCTGGCAAATTTTATGGAGCAGATGTTCTCATTTTAGGGGGAGACATGACCGGCAAGGCGATTGTGCCGGTTGTCAAACAAGCAGGCGACCATTACAAGGTAACACTCTTACAACAGGATTTTGAAATCAACAGCGCGGACGAATTGGCCGAGATGACCAAACGCATCCGCAGCCGCGGCTATTACCCGTACCTGACCGACCAGGATGAATTGGCCGAACTGGCCCAAGCGCCGCATCGCATTGATGGAATCTTTTCCGCTGAAGTGCTGCGCGTGCTTGCCGAATGGCTGGAGATTGCCGAAAGCAAACTGGCGGGAACAGGCATGAAGGTCTACGTCGCGCCCGGCAACGATGACCAGTTCGAGATTGATGAGATGATTCGCCAGTCACCGGTCGTCAGCCTGGCCGAGGGAAAGGTCGTCCCGCTCGATGACCATCACGAGATGATTTCATCCGGCTGGTCGAACCGCACTCCCTGGGACACCTACCGCGAAGCCGACGAGCCGCAACTGGCCGAACGCTACCAGGCCATGATTGATAACCTGCGTGACCCGAAGAACGCTGTCTTCAACATCCACGTCCCGCCGCACAACTCCAACCTGGACGAAGCCCCCGAACTGGACGAAAACCTGCGCCCGAAATATGCCGGCAACGTACTCAAACCGGTCGGCTCGACCGCCTTGCGCCAGGCTATCGAGAAGTACCAGCCGCTCCTGGGCCTGCATGGACACATCCACGAAGGCCGCGGACACAGCCGTATTGGCAAGACCCTGTGCATCAATCCCGGCTCACTTTACGAGCAGGGCGTCTTGCAGGGCGCGCTGGTCAAGTTGGGCAGGAACAAAATTGAGAATTATGTGTTAACACAAGGGTAAATTGTATGGGCACGGCAGGTGGGTGGGCGATAAGGCCCATCTCATGCTCTGCCGTGCCCATACTCAATCATATCCAAAGGAGAATCCCCCACCTATGTCCGACCTTTTTATCCGCAGGGCCACCGGCCTGGTGCGTTCGTGGTCTGTCTTCGACGCATTTGTTTATGCTTTTTTCTCGATTAACCTGATAACGCTGGGCCTGTACATCTTCAGTCAGATGTACTACTTCGAGGGCGGGCTGATTGGCTCGCTGTTGTTGAGCGCATTCTTCATTTTATTTCAGGTGGTTGTTTACGCCGGGCTGATTGCCGTCATGCCGCGTTCGGGCGGCGATTACGTCTGGCAAAGCCGCATTCTGGGCGGCGGGATTGGCTTTATCCTGGCCGTCACCGGTTGGTGGTTTATCTTGTGGCTGTGGGTGCCGCTCTATGGCGATATGCTGCGCCATATGTTCATTACCCCGGTGCTGGCCTTGTTGGGCGCGCGCGACGCCGCCCTGTGGTTCAGCCAGACCAGCCACGGGCTGTTCATCACCACCCTGATTACCCTGGCAATCGTCACGTTTTATATTATGCTCGGCATGAAGCGCTATGCCCGCATCCAGAAAGTCTGCTTCTTCGGCGGCATTCTGGGCCTGTTGATTGTCGTGGTCATGCTCCTGGGCGGTTCGCCCGAATCCTTCCAGGCCGGTTTGGAGAGCAACGCCACCGCCCTGTTTGGCACCGACGCGGGGATTTACGACGCCACCGCCGCTGCCGGGGAAGAAGCCGGTTCGGTGCTTGGGCTGACCGGCGGCTCCTTCAGCCTGCTCTTGCTGACACTGCCCTACGTCGTCTTCTTCAACCTTTACCCCAACTGGGGCGCGACCCTGTACGGTGAAGTGCGCGGCGCGACCGATTTCAAGCGCAATTTCGCTGGCATGGCCTCGGCCCTGGTCGTCACCACCATCCTGGGAATTATCGTCCTGCTGGCGATTGCCCGCACCATCGGCTGGGACTTTTACATGCAGGCCAGCGGCGCGTGGTGGAATTACGCCTGGGGCTTTACAGAAACCCAGCCGCCCTTCCCCGTCTGGCCGTATCCGGCCCTGCTGGCCGCCTTCCTGACCGAGAGCCGCGCCCTGCAACTGCTGGTCATCGTGCTGATGAGCCTGTGGTGGTTCGGATGGAGCGGGACGGTCTTCCTGTCCTCCACCCGCGTCGTCTTTGCCGCCGCCTTCGACCGCCTGCTGCCCGAAAAAGTCGCCGAAGTCGACGAGCGCACCGGCACGCCGGTCATCGCCCTGCTCTTGATGGTCATCCCCTCGATTTTTATCTCCTATTTGTTCGCCTATGATGTCTTTGGCTTCCAATCGCTGACCCTGGCGGCTACCCTGGTCATTGCTGTGACCTATCTCGGTACCACCGTTGCCGCCATCCTGCTGCCCTACCGCAAACCCGACATGTACAACGCCTCGCCGATTGCCAAATATAAAATCTTTGGCCTGCCGATGATTAGCGTGGCGGGTGTCATCTTCGGCGGCTTCCTGGTTTTCCTGCTCTACCAATGGCTGTTTGACCCGAATGCCTTGTACGGCATCGGCTACAGCATCAACCCGGATGGTTACAAAAACGGCACTTCGATTGTTTTCATGGGCATTCTCTACGCTACTGCCGCCGCGATTTATTTTGGATTTAAGGCCTATCGAAAACGCAAGGGCCTCGATTTGGATAAAATCCACGCAGAAATTCCGGTAGAATAAGAATTATGGAGCCAACCCAATCTGAAGTTATTGCCGAAATGAACCGCATCGTAGATGCCGCCCGCGACGCGCAGATTCACCTGCGCGTCATCGGTGGGCTGGCCGTTCATTTTCACAGTCCGCGCTTCCGGCGCAGCGAGTTCTGCCGTGACTATGCCGATATCGACTTCGTCGTCCGCAAGCATGACCGCCGCAAACTGGAGCCTTTCTTTCGCGATTTCGGTTATATTGGCGACCGCCGGTTTAATCTCGCCAATGGCGACCGCCGCCAACTGTACGTCAACCCGCAGACCGGGCGGCATATCGATATTTTCGTCGGCGATTTTGAGATGTGCCATAAACTGCCCCTGCGCGACCGCCTCGACGCCCACCCCGTCACCGTCCCGCTGGCCGAACTGCTGCTCTCCAAAACCCAAATTGTGCAACTCAACCGCAAAGACGCCCTCGACCTGGTTGCCCTGCTGCTCGATAACGAACTCGGCTTCCAGGACGAAAGCAAAATAGACCTTGACCGCGTCCTGCGTCTGTGCCGTCGCGACTGGGGCCTGTACAAAACCACCAGCATCAACCTGAAGCGCATCGAAGACCTGCTCCAGCATGACAACCCCGGTCTTTCTGAACACGATACCGAAATCATCCTGCGCCGCATCGCCCAGATTCGCAAGGCTTTACAAGGCATGCCCACTAACATCCTGTGGAAGGCCCGCGACCGGGTCGGCACGCGCCTGCGCTGGTACACCGAAGTCGAGGAAATCGAGCGCTAACCATCGGACTCCAACGTCTCCAGACGTTGGAGTTCCTTGTTATGGTGGATATTATGAAACCCATCTACCGCCTGTTGTTTATCGGACTGCTTTTCTCGCTGGCCCAACTGTCCTGTGGGCCAAGTGCTCCAGCTGTTGAACCTGCTGCGCCCGCGCAAGAGCCCTCGGAACCGAACGACGACCCCGCGCCTGTTCCCACGCAGGGCGTGATTCCCCCCGCTGAAACAGAATCCCCGCCGCAGCCTGGCGTGAGCGAAGCCCGTATGCTGACGGTCGAGTTCCCGCCGCGCATCCGCGCCGGAGATTCTGACCTGATTCGCCTGACCCTCGAAGTGGACGCCCACGGCAACCTGACCGCCACCGCCGAAACCGCCGGGGGCGTGACAAGGGGCGAGGTCATCCAAATCCCGAACATTTATGAGACCCATTACGTCGTCGCCGAAACCCGACTCGACATGGCCAGGATGCAGGTCAGCCCGCCGGGGCTGGTCAGCGAATCACTGCGCCCGGGCCAAAGCCTGACCTTTTACTGGAGCGTCGGCGCTGAAGAACCCGGAACCTACCGGGGGACGTTGTGGTTTTACCTGCGCTACGTGCCGCTGGATGGCGGTATGGAGCAGCGCCAGGCACTTTCGGCCCAGCGCATCGAAATCGAAGCAGTCAATTTTTTCGGCCTGAGCGCCCAACCTGCCCGCTGGCTGGGGGCCGCCGGCATGCTGGTCAGTTTTGTGCTTGGCAAACCGTTGTTTGGCAGCGGGCTTAAGTGGATGTGGGGAAAAACAAGAAAATCGCGCG
>JAWOIR010000424.1:0-4194 GCA_046484545.1 Anaerolineales bacterium | reverse complement strand
CGAAGAAAAAAGAGACCCCGGCTGACAACGTCAGCGAGGTAAAAGGAGAACAAAAAACAGAAATGCAAGATTCATTCCCCAAATTGACACCCGGTAAAGGGCGTCCACTTTATTAGCCGACGTTCGATATTCGAGAATCGACCTCCCCTGTAACGTAGGGAATACGGCTCCGACTAGTTGAACGTTTTTTGGTTATCCTGTTATTCAGTTCTCCGGTAACTGGAAAACTGGATAACAGCGAAACCGGTGAACGTCTTTCCCCGGAGCGGCTCGCGGGGGAACTTCATTTGGGTTGGGTTGAGCGCAATCTCAGCCAGTTCTGCGCTTCTCTGTCAACTTTTGCCAAATTACTTTTCCCGGTCATTGCCGTTGGAAAGGCTCGCCTGTTAAAGATAATTATCACCATAATTGAGAGAATGTCAAGTCGAAGCGCATGCGATTCTCTGATATTTGCCATAAAGAAGGCCGTATTTTGGGTGTGAGCGCACCGCAAACGCGTGCGCTCACACCCAAAATACAGAAACTTATCACGGGAATTCCCAAAGAGCCGCACGTGCCCGTTTGAATTACCTACCCAAATTTTGTATACTTAAAGTGAATCAATCAAAGCCAAAGGAGGCGCTATGTTTAAACACATCTTACTTGCCGTAGATGGTTCCGACCACGCCATCCATGCTGCTCGAATTGCCGCTGAAATGGCCAAGTGTCACAAATCTACGATGACTCTTGTCGCCGCTTACGACCCGGTTCCGCCTTATCTGGGTGAGCCGAATTTCCAAATTATCCTGGATGCGCAGTTGCAAGAATCCGATAAAAATATTGCCAAAACACTGGAAATCCTGGGAGATTTGCCCGGCGAAGTGCATACCGAAGTCCTGCAAGGCCCGCCTGCTGAAGCCATTCTGGATGTTGCCAAAAACCGTGAATGCGACCTGATTGTGATGGGCTCGCGCGGGCTGGGACAATTTACCGGCCTGTTGCTTGGCAGCCAGAGCCAGAAGGTCGTGCAGCACGCTGAATGTCCGATCTTGATTGTCAAGTAGTCAGATTCAGTCGAATTCGCGCGCCAACGCTTCGGCCTCGCTGAAATCTTCTGGCGTGTTGACATTGAAAAATGTCAGCCGGCGTGGGTCATATTGTCCCAATTCGTTCGGACGAATTGCGCGCACCTTGACCAGTGGAAACCAGGAAATCACCTTCCACATCCCGGCATGAATGCTCGACTCGACCATTGGCAGGCAGGTCTCACGGCGATAGACGGCATGAAGCGGTTCGTATCCCCCCTCGGTTTGTGGGATGACCACATCGACAGATTCATCCTGCATAATGGCGGACTGCGCTCGAATTAATCCCGCATTGGCGAAGGGCATGTCGCAGGCCACGACCGCGACCTGGGCCTGGCTGGCCGCTTCGAGAGCCGTGTACAAGCCCCCCAGCGCGCCCCGGTCAGGAATTTTGTCCGCTACCAGCGGCAAGCCCAGGAAGGCGTAATCGTCAGGACGGTTGGTGCTGACGATAAGTTCATCCGCAATCGACGCCAGGCGCGTCACAAGACGCGCAATCAGCGGCTGGCCGAGAAAGGGCATCAAGGCTTTGTCCTGCCCCATGCGCGAGGAACGTCCACCTGCCTGGATAACAACGGTGAGCATGCCATGATTATACCCGCAAGGCAACCTATGAAAAATGTGGTTTCATTTCTCGATTCAATGACCCGCCCCGCACAACTGTGCGAACAGCTGGAAAACGACGCTGTGCGCTGCCTGGCCTGCGGACACCGCTGCCTGGTCCGCCCCGGCAAGCGCGGCGTCTGCCAGGTACGCTTTAATGAAGGCGGTGAATTGCGCGCTCCCTGGGGCTATGTCGCCGCCCTGCAAGCCGACCCTATCGAGAAAAAACCGTTCTCTCATTTTCTGCCAGGTTCGATTGCCTTGACCTTCGGCATGTTAGGCTGTGATTTCAAGTGCGCCTACTGTCAAAACTGGCTCACCTCACAAACCTTGCGCAATCCCGCTTCAGATGTTTCTGCCAACCTCGTCCGCCGCATGACGCCCGATGAAGTTGTTGCGGCAGCGCGGCGCGTCGGGGCTGAGACAATTGTCTCTTCCTATAACGAACCGCTCATCACCACCGAATGGGCGGTGGATATTTTCAAAAAGGCTAAACAAGCCGGGCTGAAGTGCGCTTTTGTCTCCAATGGCAATGCTACCCCCGAAGCGTTGGCTTACCTGCGTCCATATCTGGATGCCTACAAAGTTGATTTGAAATCCATGCGCCAGGCCACCTACCGCCAGTTGTGCGGCGCGCTCAAACACGTCCTGGCGACCATCGAGCAGGCGCATGGTATGGGACTGTGGGTCGAGGTCGTCACCCTGGTCGTGCCGGGATTGAATGACAGCAACGAAGAACTGTGGGATGCCGCCCGCTTCCTAAGCGGGGTTTCCCCCGACATCCCCTGGCATGTCAGCGCGTTTCATCCCGATTACCAGATGCCTGACCGCGACTATACTCCGCCCGAAAGCCTGGTGCGCGCCGCCGACATCGGACGCGAAGCCGGGCTGCACTATGTCTATGCCGGAAATTTACCCGGACAGGTCGGCGAATACGAAGATACCCATTGTCCGGGCTGTGGCCGGGTGGTTGTGCGCCGACGGCATTACGAAGTCCGCGCCTATTCCTTGAACCCCGAAGGGCGCTGTATCAGTTGCAATACCCCACTGCCAGGGGTGTGGTGGCCCAACCCCCGTCATGCCTTGCTAAAATAGTGGCGCTTTGGGAATCTGCGTGGCAAAGCGACACCCAACTCGACAACATCCGCAGGGTGCTGGATGGGGAGTATGCAAGCAAAAGCAACAAGCCCTTCCATGCTGTGCAATGATTGATGGCGTCGGGTTGGCGGTCATGGCCAAGTCTGGTGAGAATTTTTGTTCAGAATTCAATCTCCATCTCATCGCGGCCAAGCTCGATGAATGGGAAAATTTTTCTCGCGGCGGACAGGTCATCGGCCACATCCCAGCCCATCGGATTGAAGTGGATCAGGCACAGGCGTTTGACCCCGGCCAGGGCTGCGACCTGCGCCACAGCCGAGGTGGAACTGTGATTGATGATTTGGGAGAGTTGCGCTTTTTCGTCTGGCAGGTTGCAATCGTGTAGCAGCAGGTCTACCCCGGCGATTTTGTCGATATATGTGGCTTGCGGGCTGGCAATGGTGTCGGTGATATAGGCCAGTGAGTGGCCGGGCCAGTCCAAACGGAATCCGACTTCCTCGCGGGTTGGGTCAAAGCCAAAATGGCGGAGAGTCCCGCCGCCTGGTAAGATTTCCACAGGTTCCAGGATTCGCCAATCCAGAGGAAAGGGGAATTGGGCCTTGAGATTGGCGAGCATTCCCTCGGTAACGTGGATGCGCGTGCTGTTCAGCAGTTGGTTGGCTTGTTGGGAATGTTCTTCGACAAAAGAAACGTTGATCGGGCGGTCTGTTGCATCGTCAGCCAGTTTTTTGAAATAACTGCCAAAAAGGTAATGCAGGCCGGTCGTATGGTCGCCGTGCGTATGGCTCAGGTAGACATCCAGCGCGGCGGCTTGCTGCATGTATTGGTGTATGCGGTAGAGACCGGTGCCGCCATCAAGCAGGATGTTGTGTTCGGGTAAAAAATAACAGGCGGTTTGGGCTTGTTCTGTGGGTACAAATCCGCCAGCGCCGAGCATGACCAGTTTCATCAGAACTCCTATTTGCAGCCAATGCGGTCTACAACGTCATCCCATTCAGAAGAAGGCGTTCGCGTCCATGTGTAACGATGATGACGTAATAGGCCCCGGCCTGGGAATAATCGTACCCTGGCAGGCGAATCAGGATACCTTTGCCATCACGGGAAACCCGCCTTACATCTCATCCCCCGCGTGAACATCAAGCCCGGTATTGTGGGAGATGGGCAAAGTATACAACAAAGACTGATTGTGCGCCGCTATTCCCCCGCGTGCTTTGTGTAGATAAGCTCAGATGGCTCGCTTGTCTGACTGGCAATTTCCATTTCCCAGGCAGTCTTTTCATGCCAGCCAGGCATTGACAGGCACACTCGAAAAATGAGAGTTGTAACAATGATGGCCATAACTATTATTTTCAGGATACGCTCTTCGCACCCATCCGCTGAGAGTCGCAGGGATTGTCCTCCTGAATTTACCCGGCCCGAACAATTTCGT
>JAWOIR010000213.1:0-5965 GCA_046484545.1 Anaerolineales bacterium | reverse complement strand
AAAACTTCAATGTCATTGAAGGGAACCTGCATTAATCCCATACCGGTTCCATCCCTGGTAGTTTTCATGACTTCTAAAGAACCGGGAGAAACCAATTTTCCCTCGAATAAATTATAATAAAACGTATTTAGATCTTTGGGTGTGGAAACCAGTGCACCTGCCCCCTTTGGTACGCTCATATCTGTTTCAGGGGTAAGTTCCCATTCGTTTTCAGATCTAACATAAGATCGGGCCTGATTTTCTTCGGGGTTAATTTTTCCGCCGTAAAAGGTGTTTTGTAAATGGAGTTTATGGATGATCCTTTCATTTACTATTTCGGCGTATGTCTTATCTTTTTCAGGCGTTTTGGGAAGAATTTCACAAACAAAAGGTGACAGAAGGTAATTGTGCAAAAAGTGGAAAAAATGTATAGTACCTCCAGACGTTCAACCTGAACACTCAACTGGAGGAGTATGGGACGCAAAAAATCAGACAGCACCATCCTGGCCGCCCACATTGGGTTTTTCCTGGGGCTTGCATTTCTGGCTATCACTCTCATCTTTCCCGCGCCGGCTGGCATGTCGGAAACAGCCTGGAGCGTGGCAGGCCTGGCGCTCTTAATGGCGGCCTGGTGGTCGACGGAGGCGGTGCCGATTCCGGTCACCTCCCTGCTGCCGATTGTGCTGGTTCCCGCCCTGGGCGTTGGCTCGGTCGGACAGGCCACCCAGCCCTACGCCAACCCGTTGATTTTCCTGTTCCTGGGGGGCTTCCTGCTTGGGCTTGCCATGCAGCGCTGGAATTTACACCGCCGGATTGCCCTGCAAATCCTGCTCGCGGTGGGGACATCTCCCATCCGCCAGATTGCGGGCTTCATGCTGGCGACCGGCTTCTTGAGCATGTGGGTTAGCAATACCGCCACCGCGATTATGATGCTGCCGATTGGCCTGTCAGTCGTCGCGGTGTTTTCACAGGCCAAAGCCGAGCAGCAGCAAAAATTTGCCACCGCCCTCTTGCTGGCGATTGCCTACAGCGCCAGTATCGGTGGGGTGGCGACCCTGATTGGCACGCCGCCAAACGCTCTGCTGGCCGGCTATTTGCAGGAAACTCAGGGCATTACCATCGGCTTTGCTCAATGGATGGTGGTTGGGCTGCCCATCAGCGTTGTCATGATGGTAATTGCCTGGTGGTGGCTGACGCGCGGCGGCTTCGACCTGGGTGACATTGAGGGCGGCAAAGAAGCCCTCAAAGACGAAATGCGCAAGTTGGGGCCCTTCTCGGTTACTGAACAGCGGGTGATGATTGTCTTCGTGCTGACTGCGCTGGCCTGGATACTCCGCCCCTTGTTTGAAGACCTGGCCCCCTGGCTGAACGACACCTCGATTGCGATTGCTGCGGGTGTTATTCTCTTTATTATCCCCGCTGAGAGCAAAGGACGGGTTTTCCTGCTCGATTGGAAATCTGCGGAATGTTTGCCCTGGGGCGTGTTGCTGCTCTTTGGCGGCGGCCTGACGTTAGCGGGCGTCATCCAGAGTTCCGGCCTGGCGGCCTGGATTGCTGACAGCCTGGCGCTCTTTGGCGTGCTGCCGGTACTCCTGATGATTTTTGTCATCGTGGCGGTGATTGTCTTCCTGACAGAAGTCACCAGTAATACGGCCACGGCTGCCGCTTTCCTGCCGCTGATTGGCGCCCTGGCCGTCGGACAAGACGTCTCCCCGCTCCTGATGACGGTTCCGGCGGCGATTGCGGCTTCGTGCGCCTTCATGATGCCGGTCGCCACCCCGCCGAATGCGATTGTCTTCGGCAGTGGTCACATGCGCATTCAATCCATGATTCGAGCCGGTTTTGCTTTGAATATCGCCAGTATCATTCTTGTCACCCTGCTGGCTTACTTCCTGGTCATCTGGTTCTGGATGGCCTGATACAAAGGAGAGTAAAAAAATTGATAATCAGGCGTGCGAAGCACGCCTGATTATCAATTTTTTGTTTTTTACGGTGATTACAACCTGGGCCAATCCATTAAGGTCACTTCCGCCAGCAGCCTGGCATTGACATTTTTCTCCAACTTTTCAATTGCGTCTTCCAGGGCGCGAGTGATTTTGCGCGCTTCGGCAAGTGAAACCTGCCCGGCGGCGGTATCGATAGCCTCGGTCTGGTCGATGTTGCTCAGGGCAGTGCTGGCCCCGGCAGCCCGTAACAACACATCCCGCCACCAGGAGAGCCACAAGAACAGGCTGCGCCGCAGAGCATCTTTGTCTTTGGCGAGACTCTCGGCGTATTTGAAGCGTTCGCGCTCGGGAGACGATAGCAGTTGTTTCAGTGCCTCCAGTTTTTCGGCGCGGAAGTCGAGGGCTTTTTCGTCCTCGGCCAGGCGCAGGGCGTAGCCGGGGCGTCCATCCGAGAGATGGGCCAGCAGGCGGGCTTGTTCATCCGCGATGCCGCGCGTTTCAAGAAAGGATTGGGTTGCCTGGATGCCCGCAGGCCGCAGACGTAGAATCTCACAGCGCGAGACGATGGTCTGCAGCAGTTGTTCGGCGTTGTTGGCGGTCAGTAGCAGCAGGCCGTAGGAGGGGGCTTCTTCGAGGGTCTTGAGCAGGGCGTTGGCTGCGTTCGGGTTGGCTTCCTCGAATCGCAAAAAGATGACGATTTTGTAGGCGGATTGATACGGCTTGAGCGACAGGAATTTCTGGACCTCGCGCACTTGCTCAACCTTGAGCGTTCCGCCCTCCTTTTCAGCCTGGACGACCATTAAATCAATCTGCTGCCCGGCCTCGACCTGTTTGCACGCCCGACAGTTGCCGCATGGAACCCCGGCATCGACCGGCGTCTGGCAATTGACGGCCTGCGCCAGCCGAATCGCCAGTGTGCGCCGCCCCACGCCGGATGGCCCGGTGATGAGATAGGCGTGCCGCAGCGAGTCATGAGCGACATGCCCGTGTAGCATTTCAACGGCCCAATCGTGTCCGAATACGTTCCAGGGGTTCATGGGGATGGTTAATGGTTAATGGTTAATGGTGATAAGCAGTGACATGGCTGGCAGGTTTGGCGGTCATTGGCTATTCACGATTAACCATTCTCGATTAACTACTTTACTCCTCTCGCAGCCTCAAATAAGACTCATACCGTTCTTCGCTCACCTGCCCGCTTTCAACCGCATTTAACACCGCGCAATCGGGTTCGTGGGTGTGGGAGCAGTCGCTGAATTGGCAATTGGCGACCAGTTCGCGCAGTTCGGGGAAGTAGGCGTCAATTTCGACCGGTTCGGTGTCCCACAGGGCCAGCGATTTCCAGCCGGGGGTGTCGGCCACCCATCCGCCGAATTCGAGCGCGTGCAACTGACGGAAGTTGGTGGTGTGCTTGCCTTTGTTCATCGCCTGGCTGACTTCGCCGACGGCGATTCCCAGCCCGGGTTGCAGGGCATTCATCAGACTCGATTTGCCCACCCCACTCGGCCCGGCCAGGGCGTTGAGTTTGCCATGCAGGGCGGCGCGCAGTTCTTCCAGCCCGAGGCCTTTTTCGGCGGATGTAAAAATGACCGGGTAGCCGATGGAGGGGTAAAGGCCAAAGAGTTCCTGCGCGGCGTCGATGCCGATTAAGTCCACTTTGTTGGCAACGATGACCGCCGGGATGCGCTGTTTTTCAGCGATGACCAGGTAACGGTCCAACATGCGCAGGTGCGGCGATGGGCGGGCGCAGGAGAAGACGAAGACGGCCTGGTCGGGGTTGGCGAGCAGGACTTGTTGGTACTCTCCCTGCGGACGCGGGTCGAGGCGCACGATTTCGCTTTTGCGCGGCAGGATTTCTTCGATGACGCCGCTGCCGTCGGTTTGCAGGCTGTAGGTCACGTTGTCGCCGACGGCGGCGATGTCGCCCAGTTTGGGGCCTTGTTTCAAGCGTCCACGCAGCTGGCAGGTGACAGCCGAGTCCGCATCCGCGCTCAGGACGCCGAAAAAGCCCGATTGGGCGCGAATGATAAGGCCGGTGCGCGTTTCCTGGTCAGACATTTTCCCTGCTATTCAGGTTCTCTGGTATTTGGCGTGAAGAAGGCCGCATTTTGGGGTATGAGCGTGCATACGCACGCTCATACCCCAAAATGCGGGGGCTTACCACGGGAACTCCCAAAAAGCCACTATTCATCATCTTCCGGGGTTGCGGTGGGGATGCCGCCGATGGGCGTGGGCGTACTGACAATGCCGATTTGGCTTTCCCACCAGTAGCGCGCCTGCGGGCGGCCGGCGATGTAGATTTCAGCCACGCGCCGGAAGATGGGGGTGGCGTATTCGGAGCCTTCGCCGCGATTTTCAGCGATGACGGCAATGGCGATGTTGGGCTGGTCGCCGAGCATTTGGGTATAACCGGCAAACCACGAGTGCGGCAGGCCGGTAGCTTGGGCGGTGCCGGTTTTGCCGTAAATCGGGGTGCGGAAGTTATAAAAACGGTTATGGGCGGTGCCGCGCGTTTGGCTGATGACTTCACGCATGCCTTGCTGGATGGCAGCCAGGGTTTCTTCAGAGACAGGCAGGGTGCCGCGCGCTTCGGGCTTGAAAATGACCGTTTCAATGCCGTTGATGTCCACGATTTTTTCAACCAGTTGCGGGCGATAGAGTGTGCCGCCGTTGCCAACTGCGGCGGTGAAGGTGGCGACTTGCAAAGGTGTGACCTGGACATCACCCTGCCCGATGGCCTGGTTGACGGCTTCGATTTCGCCGCTGGGAACGGGCGGGTTGACAATTACGCCCGGCTGTTCCTGGATTTGTTCGATTCCGGTCAGGCTGCCCAGGCCGAATCCGCGCGCCATGTCGGCGACGGCGTTGGTGCGGCCCTGGCGATACAGGTCGTAGCCGATGTGGTAGAACCAGGGATTGCAGGAGCGCATCAGCCCGCCGACCAGAGTCAGGTCGCCGGAGGGGCGGAAGTCGCAGGTGTCGATTTCCAGTTCGCGCATCTGGTTGACGCATTTTTCGTAGGTCCAGTCGGTCAGGGTGCGGCCCGGGATGTCGGTCCACTCGTGGCCGCAGTAGTACATGCTGTCGGGTGTCCAGACGCCGCTTTCAAGTCCGGCGGCCATGGTAATAATTTTGAAGACCGAGCCGAGCGGGTATTGTCCCTCAGTGGCGCGGTTGTAGAGTGGGCGGTTGGCATCGTTTACAATGGCTGTCAGGCCGTGGGGCCTGTTCGGGTTTTGCGGATTGAACAGGTTGCTGTCGAAATCGGGGTTGGAAACCATCGCCAGGATGCGCCCGGTGTCGGTTTCCATGACGACGATGGCGCCGCGGAAGGTGCCGAGGGCTTGCTGGGCCTGGATTTGCAGGTTGCGGTCGATGGTCAGGTAGATGTCGCTGCCTGACTGGGGGTCTGCTTTGCCCAGGAAGGAGAGAATGCTCCCTGTCGGACTGACGACGTAGAGGGTGCCGCCGGGTTTTCCGGCCAGGATTTCTTCGCCCCAGGCTTCGATGCCGGTCTGTCCGATTAATGCGTTGCGCGGATATCCGGCGCGTAGTTTTTCGTTCAATTGTTCTGCCTGGATGACGGCGGTATAGCCGACGGCGTGCGAGGCGATGCCGTTGCGGTCATAAAAGCGCGAGGTGTAGTTCTCCAGTCTCAGGCCGCTGATGCTGCGCAGCGAACCGATTTGGCGGTTGACATCGGCCAGCGTGGCTTCGCCAACCGGAACCCACCAGTTGCCCCCGGCGGAGGCGTAACGGCTGCGAATGACATCGCGATGCTGGCCGGTCAGTGTGGCAAGTTCATTCAGCAGGCGGCCTTCCTGTTCGGGTACCAGTTCGCCGGGAACGACGTACATGGCAACCGCTTCGGTCTGTTCGACCAGGACGTTGCCGTTGCGGTCGTAGATATTGCCGCGCGGGGTGGTGACGTAGTCCATCGAGAGGGTATTGCCGCCGCGCAGTTCGGGCAATATCATGCCTTCTTCCCAGTCGATTTTCCAGTTGCCGTTTTGAAACCTGAACCCGAACAAGACTTCGCGCTC
>JAWOIR010000170.1:0-8710 GCA_046484545.1 Anaerolineales bacterium | reverse complement strand
GCCCGACGATATCGGCGATCTCGCGGAACGCGGCGAAGTCGATGGTCCGCGGATACGAACTGTAGCCGCAGATGATGAGTCGCGGCCGGTGCCTCAGGGCCAGCTCGCGCACCTCGTCGTAGTCGATGGTCTCGGTGTCGCGGCGCACGTGGTAGGGGACGACGTCGTAGGTACGGCCGGAGTAGTTGATGGCCATCCCGTGGGTGAGGTGGCCGCCGTGCGAGAGGGCCATGGCGAGCACGGTGTCGCCGGGGTCGAGCAGCGCGAAGAGCGCCGCGAGGTTCGCCGACGACCCCGAGTGCGGCTGCACGTTGACGTGCTCTGCCCCGAACAGCTGCTTGCAGCGGTCGATGGCCAGCCGCTCGACCTCGTCGACGATCTCGCACCCGCCGTAGTAGCGCGCCCCGGGTGTGCCCTCCGCGTACTTGTTCGTGCCGCTCGTCGATAACCTGTTGCAATTCCTTGTCGATGGTACTGCGTCCAACCAGAATATCGGCCAGCATCATACGTCCGGTGATGTCGCGCAAGGCGGTCTGGGCGGCCCAATCGACAGCAGCCTTGTAGTTCTCCACTTCCAGCGCGGCTTTTTCGGCATCCCACACCATCCAGAACAGTACGGCGTCTACGTCGACCGGGACGGTGTCCTTGGTGAGTGTCTTTTGTGCGGCGAAGGGCGATACCATGACGCGGTGGTCAATCCAGGTTGGGACGGTGTCGATAATCGGGATAATCCAGAACATGCCGGGACCGCGCAGTCCCTGGAACTTGCCCAGGCGCAGCACGATGGCTTTTTCCCATTGGTCGGCCACTTTGAGCGCGAACAGGATGTAGATGCCGACCAGCGTCCAAGCGATGGCCCATCCGACGATTATTACTTCCGGTTGCTTTCCATCCATTAGGATTGCGCCAACAATCGCAATCGCCTGGATAACGCTGTAAATAATCCCGGCAATGGGCGGGATGCGCTGGTTGATTTTTTCCTGTTTTTGCAAAAGGTTTCGTATCATGGAAGTCTCCTGTGGGTCTTAAGTAGATTTACGATTTTTTTCTGTTTTGGTCGCGGCTTCGATGGCTTCCTTTGCGTTGAATCCGAGTCGTGCCGCTTCTTCGAGATAACGCTGCGCCAGGGCTTCGAGCGATTCTCGACGCAGTCGTTCGCTGGTTTCTGGTGCGGGTTGCTCGAGGATGAAGGTGCCGCGTCCCTGTTGGGTCGAGATGATTCCGGCTTCGTCCAGCATCCGGTAAGCCCGCGCCACCGTGTTGAAGTTTACGCGCAGCTCCAGCGCCAGCGCGCGCACGGTGGGCAACTGGTCGCCGATGTGAAGCACACCATCCCCCAGTTGGTGTTGAATCTGGGCCACAATCTGGTTGGTGAGCGGAACGTCTGAGCGGAAATCGAGGTCGAGTTTTAGCATAATGGTAGCGAGGCTGTTTTCTCCGAAAAAATTGTTGGTCTATGTGATTACTGATTGTGTTTGATCAGGTTGGGGGATGTAAAAAACAACCCTTCCACTTTATCACCTTCGATGGCGAAGGTGATGGTGACGGTCACAGTTTCCAGTTCGTATTTGCATGGGATTCGATAAACGGCATATCCCTGGCGGTTGGAAAGTCCCAACTGGCCAACCGAGACGAAGTTTCCGCTGGTGGCTTGCAGCATGTCGCGCAGGTCTGTGAAGTTTTCCGGGGGGAACGCGTTTAGCATTGGCTGGCTAAAATCCTGGACAAATTTGTCATAGTCGCCCTCATCAAGGGATTGCAGGATATTTTCTGTCAGCGAGATAATCTGTTCGTCAGCAAGACCGGCAGGTTTCGGTGTGCCACACCCGCTCAGCGCGAAAACGAGCAGGGCGGTCAGCAACAGCCCGGATAAAATTTGAGTGAATCGCAACATGTTTTGCCTCCTTGAAAAAGAATACCAGCACGAAAATTGTATCATTGTATGCATGTATCATTGTATATTAAATGCATTGTTTGTCAAGAGGACGGTTCCTGATATTTACGTAAAAATGCGGAAACTCATCACGGGAATTCCCAAAGAGTCAACAGGAATCACCTTGACAAAAAAAGGAATCAGTAGTCTAATGTGACTGGTCGGTCATGTGACCGAGCAGTCACGACGGAGCGTCTATGCCAAAACCTACCTTCTTCAACCTGCCTGAAGACAAGCGCCGCCAGATACTGGATTTGGCGATTGAAGAGTTTGCCGCGCACGATTACAAAAACGCTTCCATCTCGAACATCGTTGCCCGCGCTGGGATTGCCAAAGGCAGCCTGTACCAGTATTTCCAGGACAAGCGTGACCTGTACCTGTACCTGATTCAATTGGCTGGCGAAGAGAAGAAACAATTCCTCGCAAAAAACCCGCCGCCTGACCCCGGCATGAATGTGTTTGATTTCCTGCGCTGGCTGATGCGCGAAGGCGCGCATTTTGAGCTATCCAACCCCTTGCTGGCACAGGTTGCTTACCGTGCCCTGTTCAGCGACCGGCCTCTCGACGACGAACCATTTGCCGATTTGAAAAAGCTCGCTCGTGATTATTACGCCGGTTTGATTGAGATGGGCATAGCCCAGGGCGTGATTGAACCCAAGATTGACCGCGACCTGGCGGTGTTTGTCCTCAGTGCCACCTTGAACGAGTTTGGCCGCTACCTGCTCGAACGAGAGTCGGTCGATATCGAGAAACTCGCCAGTGGCGAGGTCAATTACCAGACCCTGCCCGTCACCGAACTGGCCGACCAACTCATCGACATTCTTCAGCGCGGACTTGCGCCGCGCTCTGTTTAGGAGTTCACCCATGCTACAAGTCACCCACCTCTTCCACGATTACGAAGGCAAAGGCAACTACGCCGTGCAAGATGTTTCATTCGAGATTCCGCGCGGACAAATTTTCGGATTCCTTGGCCCCAGCGGCGCGGGAAAAAGCACCGTCCAGAACATCCTGACCGGCTTGCTTCCGCTCCAGCAGGGCGACGTGACCTACGAAGGAAAATCTATCCGCGACCTCGCCGCCGCCTTTTTCAACCAGTTGGGCGTCTCGTTTGAACATCCCAACCTGTACGGACGCCTGACCGGCTATGAGAATCTCAAATATTTCGCCGGGTTGTTCGATGTCCCGACCCTCGACCCGCGCAAACTGCTCGAAGCGGTTGGGCTGACCGAAGCCGCCCACCGCAAAGCCAGCGCTTATTCCAAGGGCATGCGTCAGCGACTCGTCTTCGCCCGCGCGCTGGTCAACGACCCGAAGATGCTCTTTTTGGATGAACCCACCTCCGGCCTGGACCCGAACACTGCCGCCGTTATCAAGGAACTCATCCTACAAAAGAAAAAGGACGGTTGCACCATCTTCCTGACCACCCACAATATGCTGACCGCTGACGAACTGTGCGACCAGGTCGCCTTCCTGAACGATGGCAAAATCGTCGCGATGGACACGCCGCGCAACCTGAAACTCCAGCACGGCCAGCGCTCGGTGCGGGTCGAGTACGGCGCACAGGAGCAGGTCGAGTCGCGCGTCTTTTTCCTCGACCAAGCCGAAGACCACCGCGCCTTCCTCGAGCTGATGCAAAACGACTCGCTGCAGACCATCCACTCACAGGAAGCCAGCCTCGAGCAAATCTTCATCAAACTGACCGGGAGAGGCCTGACATGAAACGTTTTGCCTCGCTTTTTACACAGGATTTGCTGATTTCCTGGCGCAGTGGGATTGTGCTGATTGTCGTCTTACTGTTGACGGTGATGTCTGCGCTGATACTTTTCCTGCCGCGCGAAATCAAGGTTCATAACGAACTAATTCTGGATACCTCCCCGGACACGCCGCTGGCCGCCTATCTGCGCGAATTGGGCGTGGACGAAGGCGTGGTCTACACCGACGAAGCCGCCTTCCGCGCCGACCTGGAGCGCCAGCCGAACAAAGTCGGCGTGGTCTTTTCCGGCGGGCTGGATGCGCCTGCCTTTGAAATCATCACCAACAGCGCGATTCCCGAAGCCAACCTGCGCCTGCTCGAAGCCTCGCTTGACCGCGCCATGCTTGAACTGCGCGGCACAGCCCAGGACACCCTCCCGGTCGAATACCTGCGTCCGGTCAGCCCGCCGCCCGCCTTCAACGTTCGTTTTGTGCCGGTTATCATCATCTTCGAGGTCGCCCTGCTTGGATTTTTGATTGCGGCGGTGATGATGTTCCAGGAAAAACAGGAAGCCACCTTGCGCGCCTATCGTGTCAGCCCCGCGGGTGCGTGGGAATACATTCTCTCCAAAAATGCCCTGTTCGTGGTGCTCAGTTTTGCTTACGGGTTGCCGCTCTTGTTCCTGGCCTTTGGGCTGGATTTCGACCTGCCGCTCCTGCTCCTGCTGATTGCGCTTTCCAGCCTGTTGATGACCACCCTGAGCCTGGCGATTGCCGTTTTCTTCAACAACCTGTCTGAATGGTTCTTTGCCGGGGTTGCCATCCTGGTGCTCAACTCCCTGCCGATGATTTCCTTCGGTCTGCCCGCTTTCGCGCCTGCCTGGCTGACCTGGATACCCTCCTATCCATCGGTCTTTGCCATCCGTGATGTGCTCTTCAACGGCGCGACCTTTGGCGACATCCTGCCGACGATCCTGTATCTGACCGTCCTGACCGCGCTGGCATTTGCCGCCGCTTATGTTGCCATCCGCTATAAATTGCTCAAGGAGAGCCGCTAATGTTCAAGCGAATTCTCAATCTCATGCGCCAGGACTGGACAAACGCCCTGCGCGACAACATTCTGATTTACATGATGGTGGCCCCGCTTTTGCTGGCGGTTGGCGCGCGCCTGTTTGTGCCTTCGATTGGCGAAGCGCACTACACCTTCGCTGCACAGGACGGAGTCGATGCTGCGCTGATAGGGCGACTCGAAAACATTGGTACGGTCGAAATCCTGTCCTCTGCCGAAGCGGTGCGCGCGCGCGTCCTGCGCAGTGACGACGTGCCCGGGCTGGCCCTGGTCAATGGTCAGCCGACCCTGCTGATGGAAGGCAACGAAGGCGGCGAAGCCGAGACCCTGCAGCGCGTCTTTCAGCAAACCCTGAGCGGCGAACCGGTTTCCGTTTTCACCCGCACCGCCGACAGCGCCGCTCGCTCACTGATTACCGAGTACACCGCCATCATCTTCATCATGATTGGCGCCCTGCTCGGCGCTTTGGTGATGGCCTTCAACATCATCGAGGACAAGGAAACCCGCGCCATCCGCGCCCTGGGCGTCTCGCCGCTTTCGATGCTTGAACTGACGCTGGCGCGTGGTCTCTTCGCGCTGCTGCTCAGTCTGGTGCTGGTTGTTGCTTCGACGGCGATTCTGGTCGGCGGGCAGATTAACTACGCCTTGCTGTTGGTTGCTTTCCTGTTTTCGGTCGGCTTGCCCATCCTGACCGGTTACATCATCGGCGGCCTGGCGGACAGCCAACTCAAGGCGATTGCCATCCTGAAGTTTTACATGCTGGTTTACCTGTCCCTGCCCATCGTCAGCATTTTCATTGATCGTCAGTGGCACTTTGTCTTTTATATCCTGCCCAATTACTGGATGTGGCAAACCTTCGAGCGCGTTTTCATCGGCGAACTGGGCGGCCCCAACCTGTGGATTTCCGGGTTGGTGACGCTGGTCAGCAGCCTGGCGCTGGTGGCGATTTTCCTACCGGTCTTGCGGCGGCAGTTGAAATTGCGTTAGTAGGGCAAGATGGCATCTTGCCGCACAAAATTAAGAAAGGAGAAAATCTCATGGAATGGTACTGGTGGGTTTTGCTGGTTGCCGTCATCATCGTCGGCGGCTACATCAAACTGAAATTCCTCGGCAAGTGGATGGACAAGCGCAAACAAGACGTGGAAAACATCCCGGAGGACGAGTAAGATGCACAGGCGGAGATTGCCCAGGAGGCAGTCCTCGTAGCGCTAGAAAGAAACATGGGCGGGACGCTTGTCCTGCCCATGTTTGCTCATTGCCACAGGCTGTATACACACTCCCCCAATCGCATACTGCCGTTGTAAACAAAATTTCGCGCAACCGGGTTGCGCGTTTGCCTTAATCAGCCCCTACAGGCAGTTTTTCATCGACGCCAATCCATAAATGGCCGGGCGTCACCGTCCGCCAGGGGCGTATCGTGACAGAACCAGACGTATTCTGGTCTTCTGGCATCATTGAGGGATGTACAAGGCAAAGGTCGGGACTTTGACCATATTTGTTGCGAAAATAATCAGCAGCCTGTTGGACTTTTTGGTTCAGGCCTGTTTTCGGGTCGTTATCGAACCATAACATACCGGTTTTCATTGTTGCTCCTTTGGGTGAATGCCACCCGACTAAAAACTTGGCAGCCAAAAACGCAGCCAGCGCGATTGATGACGGATACAAAATTCTGCACCGGGAAAAAGCGAATCGAGCGGCGCACCTGGGAGGTGAGTCAACTCGTCGCTGACTTGCGGATTGGCAATCCGACCGTAGATGCGGGTCTGGAAAAAGGCCAGCCAGTCGGGCAGTTTGCAGGCCCGGACAGAATTAACCGCAACGATTGGCCACAGGCGCGATGCCGGGCCGTGCTGAAGCAGGAAGGCAAAAGCCTCCTGGACTTCATCACTGAGGTGCAGCACACTGTCCAGACCGTCGAGCAACAGTACAATCGAACGTTTCTGTTGTCCCTGATTGGCTGATGACCAATCGGATAGTCGCAGCAGCAAATCGCCAGCATTTTCTTCGTAAGCGGGATAGACCCTGAAGTTGCGCGCGGACAGATGCCCCAAGCGCCATTCGTCGGGGAAATCGGTCAGGGCCAGGATGGCGGTCTCTTCGACCGGATTCAGGCGTCGGATGGATTGGGCGAGCGTCTGCAAAAATGCCGTTTTCCCGCTGCCTTTGTCGGACATCACCAGAATCGGGCCGGAAGTTGGGCGGTCCATGCGCAGGAGCAAGGGCAGCCCGTCAGCCGCGATTCCGAAAATCACCGCGTGGGCTGGCAGCGGGCCGGTGCGCTCCAGAACGTCCAACACCCTGGGCATAATCTCTCCACCGGCAGGCACTTTGATGCCCATTTCGGCCTGTACCTGTTGGTAAGCCCGCAGGGCGAGGGTAAAATCTTCTAGCGTCGGCATTTTCTTTTGACCTTTATCGAACGTTTGTTCTATTATATATCCCCTTTTGATTTTTTGCAAGAATCAATTTCTTGTTTCTCTGATATTTACCGTAAAGAACCCCGCATTTTGGGGTGTGAGCGCACGCGCTCACACCCCAAAATGCGGGGTTTTATCATGGGAATTCCCAAAAAGACAATTTCTTGCAAAACTGTGATAAAAAACGTATTATTTTTGTAAGAATGGCGGCTTTTAAGTCTTGTCCTGCCAGCCAAGAGGGGTATAATCAAAGTTGTCTTTTACAAGAAGGAGATTTTGTATGCCTATCTATACTTATCGATGCGAAACTTGTGGCGTTCAATTTGATTATCGCCAGAGTTTTACCGACCAACCCCTGAAAACCTGCCCGGAATGCAGCGAAAACAGCCTGCGCAAAGTCATCGCCCCGGTTGGGATTGTTTTCAAAGGCTCCGGTTGGTATGCAACCGACCACAAATCGCCTTCAGGAACACGCAATGGCGCGCCCAAAAGCGACGCCAAGGAATCTTCATCTTCCACCGAAAAGGCAACCGAAAGCAAAAGCGACGCCAGCAAGTAACGCCACACTTACTCATCAAAACAGGCTCCCTCTGAACGGGAGCCTGTTTTTTGTTCCCTAATAGTTGCCTAAAGAAGGCCGCATTTGGGGTATGGGTTCCTGACTATCTTATCTGTATGATTGCTTTGCTGTCCACAAGGAAAAAAACGGAAATTTGATATTCATGCCTGCGAAGCAGGCATGAATATCAAATTTCCGGCTCTCCTCGTCAGGCGGCGTATGCCGCATCATATCAAGGGGACTTATTACTGGAACTGCCAAAGAACCGTTCTTTTGTTGTCAGGATTGGTAGTTCTATGGACAGGCGGGTAAATCCGGGAATACTTTTGTAGCATAAGAACGCATCAGGTCCTCGTTTTGAAGCGGGAATACCATCAAGAAGGCTGTTACGCGCTGTCCGCCGTCGGGCTGGGCCCACTGCGAAAGCCGGTACGGCCGCTCGAAAAGGTCTGCGTGGAATTCGTACAGGCGCAAATCTCCCAGTTGACATTCGCCAATTTTTTGCACGTTGTCATAATCGATGAAGATAATTTGCTCAAAATTTTCATCGCTGAAATACTCATCCAAATCTTCTTCTGTATAACCGCAGTTGAAGAGCAGGTATTCGAGAAAAACAACCGCTTCCAGTTCTGCCGATTCCCAAATCACATCAATGCGGAAAGGAAGCGCCGCATAGGAATTTCGCCACTGGCTGCTTTCAAAAACCCCGAATGCGAAAGTGCGAGCGCGCCAGACATCTGTATAATTAGAATCGCCTGTGCCGCAGGCTGTTGGGCGAATAAACAGGAATGCCACCGCCGCAGTAACAATAATCAATATAACTATCAGCAAGCCCAGAATTACGAGAATCGTTTTTTGTTGCACGGAATCCTCCTTTAGCGCAGCAGGCTTTCTGCAAACCGCAAAAAGCGTTCGATATCGGAAAAGTTGCTGACCATGCCGACCGAGATGCGCACCGCGCCGCTCGATTTACCGTCAATGCACAGGCGGAAGTCATCAATCGTCAGGCGGTTCTCGTGGCCGGGGCCGTTGAAACACAC
>JAWOIR010000111.1:0-6401 GCA_046484545.1 Anaerolineales bacterium | reverse complement strand
CACCGCATCCTGCTCAAGCCTGAAGCGGAAATCGAAGGACTGGATGCGGATACCGTTATCCAACGCCTGCTCGGACAAGTGGAAGTTCCCCGCTAAAGCGGCGCATCGATGCTTCCCACCCCGCGCGGACTCCTGTTTCTCCTGCTGGCCGCCCCGCTGATGGTGCTGGGCGTCTGGCAGCCTGCCTTCGAGTGGCTGGCCTGGGGCTATGTCGTCGTGGCCGTCCTGGTCTTCGGCCTGGACTGGCGATTCTCAGGCCCGGTCACGCGCTTCGACGTACGCCGCGTCCATGAGCCGCGCCTTTCGCTGGGGGCCGAGAATCCCATCCGCATCGAAGTCCACAACCGCAGCCTGCGTCCGGTCGAATTCCAGGTGCGCGACGAAGCCCCGGAGCAATTCCAAATCGAAACCCGCATCCTGGCCGGTCAGGTCAACCCGCATCAGACCTGGCGCGGGGCGTATCATGTCCGCCCGTTGCGGCGCGGCGACTATCAATTTGGCGACCTGCACCTGCGCTGGCGCAGTCCGCTTGGCCTGCTCTTGCGCCAGGGACGTATCCCCGCCGCCGAAAGGGTCAAGGTTTTTCCCAACCTGCTCGATGTGCGCCGCTACGACCTGCTGCTGCGCCGCAACCGCCTGCAAGAGATGGGCCTGCGCAGCAGCCGCATGTTCGGCGAGGGCACCGAGTTCGAGCGTATGCGCGAATACCTGCCCGATGACGAGTTCCGGCGTATCAACTGGAAGGCGACTGCCCGCCGCCGCCGCCCGGTGACGATGGAATACCAGACCGAACGCAGCCAGAACGTGATTGCCGTGATTGATTGCGGGCGCATGATGCAAAGCCCGGTGGCTGAAATCGCCAAACTGGATTATGTCGTCAACGCCTCGCTGTTCCTGTCTTACGTCGCCACCGGCAAAGGCGACCGGGTCGGGCTGATGACCTTCGCCGATAATGTCATGCACTTCCTCAGCCCTAAACAGGGGCGCGGACAGTTTTACCGCATGTTGGAACTGCTCTACGCCGTTGAACCCCAGCCGGTCGAGCCAAATTACAGCCGCGCAATGGCTTACCTGGCGCTCAAGCAACGCCGCCGCTCGCTGGTCATCCTGTTCACCGACCTGACCAGCGGGGCCAGCATGAACACGCTGGTGGCGCAAGTCTCGTTGCTGGCGCGCTCCAACCTGCCGCTGGTCGTCACCATCAGCGACCCGGACATCTACGCCGCCGCTCGCCAAAAACCGCACACGTCCCAATCCGTTTACGAACGTGCCGCCGCCGCCCAACTGCTCGACGAGCGCCGCGTCACCCTGGAAACTTTACAACGCCGCGGCGTGCTGACGCTGGACGTGCCCGCCAACCAACTCTCGATTGCGGTCATCAACCGCTACCTGGAATTAAAGGGCAGAATGGCATTGTAATCCTGGCGAGTATGCTATACTTTTATATCGGAGAGACTATGTCCGAAATTGACCTCGCCCCCCTACAAACTGTACTAACCCCGTATTCCTGCCGCGCACACCTGCTTCCGGCCCTGCACGCTGCGCAGGACATCTATGGCTACATACCCGCCGAAGTCGCGCGCGAAATCGGCAAGGCGCTCAAAGTTCCGCTGGCCGATGTGCATGGCGTCATCGAGTTTTACTCGCTCTTCCATAACACGCCACGCGGTAAAAAAATCGTGCGGGTGTGTACCGATGTGGCCTGCGCCCTTAAAGGCGGGATGGAAACCCTGACGAGTCATTGCGCCCAGGCCGGAATCAAGCCAAATCAGACGACCCGTGACGGACTGCTGTCCATTGAACCCAGCCCATGCCTAGGGGTCTGTGAACACGCCCCGGCAATATTAACCGTAGAAGATGGACAGTGGGCGGTAAACAACTCTTCCCGCCCGCCAACTACAATCTATCGTCTATCTCGTCATCTAACTGCCAACTGCGGCCAGACCACTTCGCTTGCCGAATACGGCCCCTACAGCGCGCTCGAAAAAGCGCGCGCCATCGGGGCCACTGCCGTTATCGAGGAAATAAAAAACTCCGGGCTGGTCGGACGCGGCGGGGCGGCTTTCCCGACCGGAATCAAATGGGAAGGCGCAGCCAATGCCGAGGCAGACGAAAAATATGTCGTCTGCAATACCGACGAATCCGAGCCAGGCACCTTCAAAGACCGCGTGCTGCTGCTCGATGACCCGCATAGCACCATCGAAGGGATGTGTATTGCGGCTTATGCCATCGGCGCACAAAAAGGCTATTTTTATCTGCGCGGGGAGTATCCATACATTTTACCCCCCCTGGAAAATGCGCTCGAAGAAGCACGCGCGGCCGGTTATTTGGGGGAGCATTTTGATGTTGAAGTCCGCATGGGGGCAGGCGCATACATTTGCGGCGAAGAGACAGCCCTATTCGAGAGCATCGAAGGGAAACGTGGTTTCCCGCGCATCAAACCGCCCTACCCAACCACACACGGACTATTCGGCAAGCCAACGGTGATTAATAATGTGGAAACGCTCTGCAATGTGCCGCTTATCCTGAACATCGGCGCGGCGGAGTATCGTAAAATCGGCACCGAAAAATCGCCCGGTCCCAAACTGTTTTGCGTTTCGGGGGATGTCCCCAGGCCGGGGCTGTATGAAGTGCCGTTTGGGGTGACTTTACGAGAGTTATTGTTGCTGGCAAATGGCCTGCCGGTTGAGCAGTTATCCGATTCTCCAATTACCCCGGCAGCCGAACAATCCGAAAGCCGGGAAATCGAAGAACTGAGTTACATCCAGGCCATCCTGTTTGGCGGCGCGGCGGGAGCCTTTGCGACAACGGAGCATCTCGATGTCAAATTAACCTTTGAAGACCTGCGCGCCGCCGGACTATCGCTCGGCTCCGGCGTGGTAATGGTCTTTGACCAGAACCGCGACCTGCGGCAGGTTTTGGCCGGGCTGGGACACTTCTTTGCCCATGAATCTTGTGGAAAATGTTATCCCTGCCAGATAGGTACGCAACGCCAAAAAGAAATCCTGGAGCGACTCGCTCACGGAAAATCTCTGCCCGGCGACTTCGAACGATTACAGGATGTCGGCTGGACGATGACCGATGCCTCGCTGTGCGGCCTGGGCCAGACTGCCTCCAGTGCGGTGCTGTCGGCGATGAAGCACTTTCCGGATTTATTTATCGAAAGTCGAAAGTCAGAGGGCGAATAACTTTCGGCCCGGAGGAGTCTATGACGATTAAATTATCCCTTGATGACCAAGAAATCATTGTCGAAGATGGCGTGACAATTCTGGATGCCGCGAAACAAGTTGGGATAGAAATTCCCGCCATTTGCTGGCACGAGGCGACTACAGCCAATGGCCTGTGCCGCATGTGCGTGGTAGACATCGAAGGGATACGGTTGCCCCAGCCGGCTTGCATCGTCAAAGCGGAAGAAGGGATGCAGGTGCAGACTCGTTCCGAGAGGGTGCTGCGGGCACGTAAAACCATCCTTGAGATGCTGGCCTCCAGCGTGGACTTGTCCGATTCTCCTGAAATTCTGCAAATGATGGATGAGTACGGCGCATCGCCTGAACGCTTCCCCGAAGCCGAGCGCCGCGAAGTGGACGTGATGGACGACAACCCGATGTATATCCGCGACTACGCCAAATGCGTGCTGTGCTGGCGCTGCGTGCAAGTCTGCGCAGAGGATGCCCAGTACACCTACGCCATCAACTTCAGCGGGCGCGGCTATGAGACCCAGATAGGCACATTTTTCGACCAGCCCATCCCGTCTACGACCTGTGTGCTGTGCGGACAATGTGTCGGCGTCTGCCCGACGGGTGCGCTCAAGCCCAAGCGCGAGTTCCTGCTCGAACAGGGTGTCTCGCCGGAGCAGATTGCGGCAATGTCAACAGGTCGAAAGCGAAAAAAATAAAGTTATCCAGTTGTCCTGTTATTCGGTTAAACCGGACAACTGGATAACCGAATAACCCGGAGCACCTATGATTAAACCCGACCGGATTACCACCACGACCTGCCCTTACTGCGGTGTGGGCTGTACCCTGCAACTGCACGTCAGGGACGATTTTATCTATAAAGTGACCTCGCCCTTCGATTCGCCTGTCAACAAAGGCAACCTGTGCGTCAAGGGGCGTTTTGGCTACGACTTTATCTATCACCCAAAGCGGATTTTGAAGCCGATGGTGCGGCGCTACTTGCTGGAAGGCAAGCCCGTGCCAGAGAATAGAGAACAGAGATTCGAGATAAGTGACCCGACTGCTCAATTACTCACTAATCATCCAGTCTCTAATCCCTGGGATTGGCTCGAAACCGACTGGGATACCGTCCTCGACATCACCGCCGACAAACTGACAGAAATCTATCGCCGCGACGGCCCGGACGCGATGGCGGTCTATTGCTGCGCCAAAGCCACCAACGAAGATAACTACCTGCTGCAAAAGATGTACCGCACACTCTTTCGCACCAACAACATTGACCACTGCACGCGCCTGTGCCACGCCGGGTCGGTGGTCGCGCTGCAGCAGGCGATTGGTTCTTCGGCCATGAGCAACACCGCCTCGCAGGTGCTCCTGAACGATGTTTTTATGGTGGTTGGCTCGAACACGACCGAAAACCACCCCATCATTGCCTTGCAGATGAAGGAAGCCGTGATGAAGCACGGCGCGCAGATGATAGTGATTGACCCGCGCCGCATCGAACTGGTCGATTTTGCCGCGCTCTGGCTGCCGCTCAAGCCGGGAACGAACGTGCCGTTACTCAGCGCAATGGCGCAGGTCATCGTTAAGGAAAATCTGGTAAATTGGGAATTTGTAAAATCGCGCACCGAGGGGATTGACGACTTCATCGCAAGCCTCGAAAAATTCACCCCTGAATACGCCGAAAGCATCAGCGGCGTGCCCGCCGACGACATCCGCCGCGCCGCTCGCCTGTATGCCAACGCCAAAAACGCGGCCATTTACTGGGGCATGGGCATATCGCAACTCTCGCACGGCACGGCTTCCGCACTGGCGCTCATCCACCTGGCCTTTCTGACCGGCCACATCGGGCGCGACGGAACCGGCCTGAACCCCCTGCGCGGGCAAAACAACGTCCAGGGTGCCAGCGATATGGGCGCGATGCCCTTTCACTATCCTGGCTACATGCAGGTTGATGACGAAGAAAATGCAAAAAAATGGGAAAAAGCCTGGAACGTGGAACCCGGCGGCCTGTCGCGCAAACTCGGCCTGACCACCACCGAAATCCTGAGCAACGCCCACCCCGGCGGCGTGCGCGCGCTATTTATCATGGGCGAAAACCCGATGATGTCCGAGCCAAATCTCAATGTCACGCGCCAGCACATCGAGCAGTTGGAGTTTCTCGTCTCGCAGGATATTTTCATCAACGAAAGCGGCGCGTATGCGGATGTCTTCCTCCCGGCTGTTCCCTTCGCCGAAAAGGATGGCACTTTCTCGAACACCGACCGCCGCGTCCAGCGGGTGCGGACCGCCCACCCCCCGCGCGGGGATGCCCGCCCCGACTGGCAAGTTATTTGCGACCTGGCGCTGCGCCTCGAATCCCGACTTGGGCGGCCCACCGCCAAATGGGATTATGCCCACCCCGAAGAAATCCTGCGCGAGATGGCGGATGTCAACCCGGATTACGCAGGCATCACCTATGAGCGCATCGAAAAAACCGGCATCATTTACCCCGTGCCGGACTTATCGCACCCCGGCACGCCGACCCTGTTTACCGAAGACTTCCCACGCGGACGCGGCAAATTCATCCCCCTCGATTATGTGCCCGTGATGGAAGAACCCGACGACGAGTTTCCCTTCATCTTGACGACCGGGCGCGTGCTCGAACACTGGCACGGCGGCACAATGACGCGCCACTCAGCCCTCGACGAGTCCTATCCCGAAGCGCGTGTCGAAATCCACCCGGCGGATGCGGAGATTCACGGCATTCGCGACGGAGACCCGGTTCGGGTGAGTTCGCGCCGCGGCGAGGTGGTGGTGCGTGCCATGGTAACCGAGAAAACCTCCGTCGGAGTGGTCTTCCTACCCTTCCACTTTCACGAAGCCGCCGCCAACCTGCTGACCACCGACGCGCTCGACCCGCAAGCCAAAATCCCAGAGTTCAAAGCCTGCGCAGTTCAGGTTTTCCCGGCCCGCAGAACGGACTTGAAAAATCCCGACGCAATCCTTGCGCGCGGACGATATTAAAGGGGCAATCGTTAAGTCGGGTTGCGCCTGAGGGCCTGGTCGGTTGCTGGCAAGCGCAATAAAAATTGCCATAAGTTAGAATAAAAGTTCACGAAACACACCAAAAAACGGAAATTCTTTTAACCTTCGTGAAGTACTGAATTTGTGCTGGCGCAAAGACAACCTGGGGAAAAACTGTATAATGGGGATAAATAAGCGGAAATATATCAAATACATCCG
>JAWOIR010000099.1:0-10712 GCA_046484545.1 Anaerolineales bacterium | reverse complement strand
ATCGACACCGGCGGCGACAACTTTTTCGGGGACTTCGTTGGCGTGTTTGACAGACATGGGATTCTCCTTTTTGAAAATGGAATACAGCTTGTCATTTCGACAGCATTTGTCATTTCGATAGCGAGAAATCTTACACCATGCCAAAGATTTCTACCCGCTACGCGGGTCGAAATGACAATCTGCAACATTTTTACCGGCTTACCGTGCCAGCCACGACGCGCCAGGCATCAGCCGCTTCGATAAATTCGGGGGTGAACAGGCTGGTTTCGGTGGTGGTGAGCAAGGCTTGCTGCCCGGCGCGGGTCAGCGAGGCCAGCAGGTCGGTGCGGCGTTCGCCGTCAAGTTCGGCCATGATTTCATCGAGCAGGACGATGGGGACTTCACCGGTGCGGGTTTGCATCCAGCCGGTTTCGGCCATTTTGAGCGAAAGCAGGCAGGTGCGGATTTGTCCGCGGGAGCCGTAGTGGCCCAGGTCGATTCCGTTGGCAAGAAAACGCAATTCGTCGCGGTGCGGGCCGAGGGTGGTGACGCCGCGGCTTATCTCCTCAGCGCGGACACGGGCCAGGGCTTCGAGAAAACCCTGGCGGACGGTATCCAGTTCGAGCGTGGAGCGGTCCGCTGCGACTTCAAGTTTGAGGGCAAATTGTCCGGGCGGGTGCGGCAGGGGGTCGTAGGCTGGCTGGTAGGAGAGTCGCAGCACTTCCGCCCCACGGGTCAGTTCGTTGTGGGCGCGGGCGGCCAGGCGTTCCATCTCCTGCACGGCGCCAATGCGCCAGTGGATGATTTGCGCGCCGCTGGCGGTTAAGGTTTCGTCCCAGTAGGTCAGTTGACCGGGGTCGCCGCCGCGTTCGGCGAGCGTTTTGAGCAGGGCGTTGCGGCGCGTCAGGGTTTGCTGGTAATTGCCGAGGGCCGCCGCATAGCCGGGGATGGCCTGCGCGAGGGCCAGGTTGAGGTAGCGGCGGCGTTCTTCGGGGCCGCCCTCCAGCACCAGCGACATTTGCGGGATGAACAGGACGGCCGGCAGGTGGCCGATGACTTCGCTGGCCGGACGTTTGACTCCGTCTAGCAGGATTTCTTTGCGGCTTCGCACCCCGAGCGGGCCGACGTTTTCGAGGATGATTCTTACTTCCAGGCGGTGCTTGCGTCCGCTGCGCTCATAGTCGGCGACGATGCGGGCAACGGCTGGATTCTCGCGGGCGGCCAAAAAGTTGACCAGTTGTCGGTCGGTATGGGTTTGGAAGGAGGAGAAGGTCGCCAGGAAGTAGACCGATTCGAGCAGGCTGGTTTTTCCCTGGGCGTTGTTGCCAACCAGCACAACAGCCCGCCGTGGAAGGTCAATATCCAGGCGGGCGAAATTGCGGAAGTTGGTGAGGGAAAGGTGGGTGAGATTCATGGAAATCTTGTCGAAAGTCGAAGGTCAAAAGTCAAACAGTCCATTTGACCTTCGACTTTCGACCTTTGACTCAGACTTTGTCCTCTATCGGCCCTTCGGGCTTCCAGACGCGGCTGGCCAGGTCGGTAAAAAGGACGCCGTTCAGGTGGTCGATTTCGTGCTGGAAGATGCGCGCGGTCCAGTCTTTGAGTTTGAGCGTCACGGGTTGTCCGCGCCGGGTTTGGCCCTTGACGGTAATCGCCAGGTGACGTTCGACATCTCCCATCACACCGGGGATGGACAGGCAGCCTTCGGGGGCGATTTCTTTTTCAGGCGCGGCGCGTGTAATTTCGGGGTTGACAATGGCATACAATTTTTTAGGGGCGTTGGCCGGGTCTTCGCTTTCTTCGTCTTCTTCGTTCTCGAAGTATTCGACCACGATAACCCTTTCCGAGACGCCAACCTGCGGGGCGGCCAGGCCAACGCCGGGGGCTTCGCGCATGGTCTCAACCATGTCGTCTATCAGGGTTTGCAGTTTGTCGTCGAATTGGGTCACGGTCTGGGCTTTGCGCCGCAAGACCGGTTCAGGGGTGGTGACAATTGTTCGGAGTGCCATTACAGGTTACCTTTATAAGTGTGGAAATATAGTGCTAGATTTTACCCTGACTCTGTATCGCGAGTTTGCCCGGCTTGCTTGTCAACTTCGCTCATCGTTTTGTGATACATCGCCAGCCATTCGGCCATACGGTCGCGTTCGGCAGCGGCCTGGGCTTCCTGCTTTTTTTGCCGGTGCTGGGTGATGCGCTGCTGAATATCATTTTGTACATTGGCCGGCTCTGAAACGTCGATAAAACTGAAATCGACGGTACCGACCTGGATTTTGACCGTGCCGTAACTCAGTAGTAATTCCCAGATACCGCGACGCTCGTACTTAATGCTCAAGATGTTATCCAGCGAGGCGGCTCTGCGGTCTTCGTCTCCCAGGGGTTTGCGGTGGATAGCCAAAACTTGTTCAGGAGTTATCTGGTAGATGTCGTTGCGCCAATCCCAGAATTCATAACCCCACCAAAGCAACACGCCCAAAGAAACAATTATCCAGACAGCAAAGGCAAGCGGGACCAAATCCCAATCCAGCAGGCGATAAAAGAAAGGGACCGCAACAAATAATCCTGCCAAAATTATAGTGGGTATAGACGCAGTGCGCCACAGAGCAATCCAGTGCTTGTGATAGGTGACTGTTCCGTCAACTTCTTTGCGCGGGTCAAAGATTTCATGCAAGTACGCCAAAAATGTGTTTACAAGCCCAGGGGTCTTTTCTTTTTTTGGGGGAGCGGGTGCAGGTTCAGCCTGCTCGTTTTGGCCTGCATCAAGGGGCTGTAAACCAATTTTTTTGCGGATGGCGTCTTTAATGGCCCTTTCATCCTGAACCTGGCGGATGTCTTTGGTGCGCGCTTTGTACTCTTCAATCATGACCACCATCTGGTGCGGGTAGCGGACAAGGTGCATGACAATTTCGCCCGTCAGGGTGCGCACGATGACAGTCCCAAACCTGAAAAATCTCCCCAGGAAATTGGTATCCCGGCTAACGGACATAATCATGTCCATGCGAATTTCTGAGCGGAAATCATAAATGGCGATTGTCCTGGTGATGTGGATGACTCTTTGGTTGGTAATAATATGAAAGTCGTTTGTCCAGTCAATGTACCGCCAGGCGCCCCAAAGGAGAACAGCCAGCATGAAAAGTGCTACCAATATAGATTCAAAGATTAAGATATCTATTTCGGCATCCCGGCTGATAAAAAACAACAAACTTGCAATCAGCATAAGCATCACAAGCAGCATGGTTGGCGCAAATAATTTTTGCAGCAACCAGAAGTAGTGAATGCGCGAAATATAATAAATGACTTCGTTTTCGTTTAACCAGGGAAAATTAAGTTTGCGCGCCAGGCGGCGGCTTTCAATCATTGTTACAAAGTTTCGTTTCAGGCTCCGTATTTTTTTGAATAGTTTCGCGAACTCCTTGCGGGGAATTTTGAGTAAAATCGTTCCCCTCCTGGCCCGCACGGTGGCATTATGAAAACTGTTATTGATTAAGGACTGTTCCCCGAAATAGTCGCCGCGAAAGAGGGATGTCAGCTTTACTTCTTTGCCTTTGATGACATTGTAGACAGTGACATCGCAATCATAAATGATGTAAAGAAAGTCTGTTTTTGTGCCTTTCCTGCAAATCAATTCCCCATCTTCTTCATAGGTCTCCTCCTGCATAGCCTGGGCAATGGTAGTCAGGTAGGCTTCATCTATCCCGTGAAACAGGTGCATTTTCTTTAACAGGTCGACGCGAAAGGGTAAATCAGGCATGACCTCGATTCTAGCACGAAATTAGGCAACCCCGAATACCATTATCAGTAGTTCACGAAACACCTCAGAGAACCCTGCCCTTGAAAACGCAATTTTCACCCAGAGCGGGTATAATTCCCGGTTCAGAAAGGTGAACCATGCTATCCAAATTCGTCAGACTCGTCGGGGGCGACCCCAATAAACGTGAAATAGACCGGCTTTCAGAAATTGTTGACCAAATTAATGAGTTCGAACCCGAGTTCGAACAATTGAATGATGAAGCCTTGCGCGCCAAAACAGTGGAATTTCGCGCGCGGCTGGCCGAGGGGGAAACCCTCGATGATTTACTGCCCGAAGCCTTTGCGGTTGTGCGCGAAGCATCCAAGCGCACCCTTGGGCTGCGTCATTACGACGTTCAGATGATTGGCGGCATTGTGCTGCACTCGTCCAAAATTTCTGAGATGCGCACCGGTGAAGGTAAAACGCTTGTTTCAACCCTGCCAATTTATCTGAATGCGCTCGAAGGCAAGGGCGTTCACCTGATTACCGTCAACGACTACCTGGCCCGCCGCGATGCGCGCTGGATGGGGCTAATTTACGACTTTCTCGGCATGAAGGTCGGCGTTTTACAAATGGCGGCTGTGACCGAAAACGGCAAAAAAGCCTTCCTGGTGGATTTCAGCAAGGAATCGCCGCGCGAAGACCAGCACCAACTTCGCCAGGTCGACCGCCGCGAAGCCTACGCCGCCGACATCACCTATGGCACCAACGCTGAATTCGGCTTCGATTACCTGCGCGACAACATGGTCTATCGCCTCGAGGACAAAGTCCAGCGCGGACACTACTTCGCCGTTGTGGACGAAGTTGACAACGTCCTGATTGACGAAGCCCGCACCCCGCTCATCATCTCCGGCCCGGCCCAGGGCGACCTGGAATGGTACGGAAAAATGTCTCAAATCGTCCGCCAGTTGAATCCTGAAGATTATGAAATTGACGAAAAAGACCGCAACGCCATCCTGACCGAGGTCGGCACAGCCCACGTTGAAGCCCTGCTCGGCCAGCCCCTGCGCGACCTCGAACGCCCCGAAGACATTACCCCTGAACAGGCGCGCCTGCTCGGCTATCTCGAACAGGCTATGCGCGCCCAATTCCTCTTCAAGCGCAACAAGGATTACATCGTCCAGAGTGGCAAGGTGGTCATCGTGGACGATTTCACCGGACGCCTGATGCCCGGACGCCGCTGGAGCGATGGCCTGCACCAGGCGGTCGAGGCCAAAGAAGGCGTCAAAATCGAGCCGGAAAACATCACTTACGCCACCATTACCCTGCAAAATTACTTCCGCATGTACACCAAACTGGCAGGCATGACCGGCACAGCCCTGACCGAAGCCGAAGAATTCAGCAAAATCTACAAACTGGATGTGTTGCCCATCCCGACCAACCTGGAATACCTGGCAGGCCGCCCAGATGCCTCGCTGGTGGAGGTAAAGGCCGCGACGAAGACGGTTATCAAATCATTTATTTTTCTGATTCGCAAGACGCAGAGAAGAAACCACTTTTCTGGCGGCGCACCGACTACCCCGACCTGGTCTATCGCACGGTCGAGGCAAAAATCCGCGCGCTCGTGACCGACATCCTGCGCAGTCATGTGGTTGGCCGCCCGGTGCTGCTTGGCACCACCTCGGTGGATAACTCGGAAAAACTCTCAAACCGTCTGCGCGCCGAGTCAATCCGGCGTTTGTTGCAGGTCAAACTGCTGCGCCAGGCTTGGTTCGAGGCCAATAACAAGGAAGAAGATGGCCGCCTGTACGCGGAACTGGAACCGCTCTACGCGTCCCTGGATAACCTCAAGCCTGGTGATTTACGCGAGTTTTCCAAACCGCTCAACCTGACATCCATCAACCCTGAAGACCCCGACAATCTGAAAACCCTGCTCAAAATCCTTTATCTTACGCCAAAGTATTCCGAGCGGCTCAAGGATGTCATCAAAGCGGGTGTGGCGCACGAAGTGCTCAATGCGCGCAAGCACACCGAGGAAAGCCAGATTATCGCCGGGGCGGGCGCGTTTGGAGCGGTGACGATTGCCACAAACATGGCCGGTCGTGGTGTCGACATTAAACTCGGCGGCGATTTGGCCGAAGAAGTGACCATCGCCGTCAGCCGGGTGCTCAGACGTGCCGGGATTGAAGACCCCTACGACATGCGCCCCGAAGAGCAGCGCCAGGCTTTGCTTAAACTCTCTCCCGGCGACTACGGTATTTATGGCGCTGAAGTAAAAATGTTCCTGCAATACTTCGACGACATGGAACAGGTACGCCTGTTAGGCGGCCTGCACGTCATCGGCTCGGAACGCCACGAAGCCCGCCGCATCGACAACCAGTTGCGCGGACGCGCCGCCCGCCAGGGCGACCCCGGCTCCTCGCGCTTCTATCTCTCGCTCGAAGACGACCTGATGCGCCTGTTTGGCGGCCAGCAGGTCAATGACGTCATGCAGCGATTCAAACTCGATGACGACATGCCGCTCGAAAACCGGATTGTGACCAACATTATCGAAGGCTCACAACACCGCGTCGAAGGCTCGAACTTCGATGTCCGCAAGCACCTGCTCGAATATGATGATGTACTCAACGCCCAGCGCGCCCGCATCTACGGCCAGCGCGACCTGGTCTTTAGCAAGGAAGACCTGCGTGAAGACGCACTCGGCTTTCTTAAGGTCGAGGTCGAAAACCGCGTGCCAACAGCCATGCAGGACGAGGAAGGCCCCTGGAAACTGCTGGCTTGGCTCGAGCAAATCCAGCCGACCATCCTGGCAGCGGATGGCGAACTGTTCCCATCCTACGCCTTCCGCCTGCTGCTGGATGAAATCGACCCGGAGAACCTGTCTGGGAGTATTCTCACGCTGGCCCGCCGCGCGATTGAATCAGAAAATGAACATCACTTGAAAGCCCTGCAAGGTAATATTGACTCGTTTGAAGCCGCCCTTGAAGCCCAAATCGAGGAACGCGAAGAACTGGTCGATACCTTCCTGAGCGGCCTCCAAGACGCCGAAGAGCAGCCCCGCGCGCAGGAAATCCAGGCCGAGTTATCGTCGCTGGTCGGCCTGCCAATCCGCCTGAATAATGAACAATTGCGCACCCTGGTCAATGACCCGACCAGCCTGGAAGACCCGATTAAGGAACAAGTCGTTTCAGAGTTGAGCGCAGTTTATGTCAATCGCCTGGTTGCCAGCCTGGCGGTGCGCATGGGCGAACCCATCCGCTTGAAGCAGGACTTGGCGCGGCTGGAATGGCCCGAAGCCGTGGCGCAGTTAAAGGAACTCGCCGGGGAACTGTTCTCGGAGCGGCTCGAAAGGCTGGTCGGTGAGAAAGGTCTATTGCCGCGCGAACTGGATTCGCTGCTCGCGCGCCCCGATTCCCAAAAACGGGACGAATCGACCGTCATCCGCATCCTGAATACCCTGCCGCTGGCCCGCCGCGCCGCCGGTTTTGATGCCAAGACGCACCGCGCCCAAAACCAGGAATATGCCCGTTTCCAGTATTTTTATCTTGCGGCCCAACTGCTGCAGGAACGCGAGGAGGCCTGGGTGCGCGCCGATGTGCTGGAACATTTGCAGGATGCGCTGGAGACTTTGCTCGAAATTTGGGGCAATGTCGAATTTACGCGTATCGCCCAGAACGCCTCCAGCCTGGAGGACTTTGGCCCGGCGGCGGACGCGCTCGGCGCGGACTCCCGAAACGCCGCGCTGTCTGACCTGTCCGAAGAACAGTTGTCTACGCTGAAAGCGGACCTCGGCTACCGCCACCTGGCCGGGATTCTGCGCTCGGTGCTGCTCAAAGCAATTACCGAGCAATGGGTCGATTACCTGACCCGCGTCGAAGCCCTGCGCGTTTCAATCAGCCTGGAGGCTTACGCGCAACGCGACCCGCTGGTACAATATAAGATGAAAGCATCCGATATGTTCCAGAATTTATTGCGCGACATTCGCTCGGCGGTGGTCAGCAATATGTTCCTGTATCGTCCACGTGTGGCTGCTGTTCAGGCCAGTGAAGCGCCGATGGAAGTGGTGGTAAAGCAGCGTCCGCAGGAAGTTGAACAGGCTGCAAAATCCAAGCGAAAGCGACACAAAAAACGATAGTGCCACTTTATTTGGAATAACCTTTATGAATCAAATGATGCCTGTTCCTGAAGAGTTTCGCAACCTGCCCAAGGTGGATTTGCACCGCCATCTGGAAGGCTCGTTGCGTTTAAGCACCATGCTCGATATTGCCCGCAAACACGGCCTGACCATTCCGGCCAATGTGGTGCGCCTTTCGCGCCTGGTGCAGGTACAGGATGAAGACAATTTCACCTTCGATAACTTCCTGGCGAAGTTCAACACCCTGCGCATGTTTTACCGCTCGCCCGAAGTCATCACGCGCATCACCCACGAAGCGGTCGAGGATGCAGCCAAAGACAACGTGCGCTATCTTGAACTGCGTTTCACCCCGGTAGCGCTCAGCCGCGCCGAGCGATTCCCGCTCGAGGATGTCACCGATTGGGTTTGCCAGGCCGCCAGGGAAGCCGAGAAGAAGTACAAGGTGATGGTGCGCCTGATTGCGTCTATTAATCGCCATGAACCGATTGAACTGGCCGAACAGGTGGCCTGGATTGCAGTCGAAAAAGGCCGCGAGAACATCGTTGGTCTCGACCTGGCCGGCAACGAAGTCGATTTCCCCGCGAAGCCTTTCCTGCCCATTTTCAAGGAAGCGCGCCAGGCTGGCCTGTTTACCACCGTGCATGCGGGAGAGTGGAGCGGGGCGGCCAATGTGCGCGAGGCTATCGAGGTTTTCGGTGCCCGACGCATCGGGCATGGTGTACGCGTTCTGGAAGATGACTTCACCACCGCCCTGGCGCGTGACCTGGGTACGACCTTCGAGGTCTGTATTACCAGTAATTATCAAACCGGCGTGGTCAGTGAGCTGAACGGTCATCCGGTGCCGCGCATGATTAGTTCTGGATTGAACGTCAGCCTCAACACCGACGACCCCTCGATTTCCCAAATCACACTCGGCAACGAATATCGCGTGGCTGTGCAGGACTTGAAGATTCCTTTTGAAATGCTCAAACAGCGGGTACTGGCTGCCGCCCAGGCCAGTTTCCTGCCCGAAAACGAAAAAAACAAACTCACCCAAAATTTGAGGAAAGAATTAGCTCTTTAGGAATTCCCGTGATAAGCCCCCACATTTTGGGGTGTGAGAGTGCCGCAAACGCGCGCTCTCACACCCCAAAATGCGGCCTTCTTTACAGCAAATATCAGAGAACCCAAAAATTAAAACTTGACTAAAATGCGGTAAAATGAATTTGTATTCCGCAACCGTGCAAGACAAAGAACGACAAAGGCGCACCTTTGGGTTTTTTGTGAACCTCGATGGATTTTCCAGGTCACAAAGCACCAAAGGTGTTTTGTTGTAACGCAAGATAATATCTCGCGTTACGCCACCCAGCCAAAGGAGCATTTTATGAACGACTTTTTTAATTCCAAAGATACTCTCAGTGTCGGCGGCAAAGATTACACCTACTACCGTCTCGACGCCCTCGAAAAAGCGGGGCTGACCACCCTTCAGCGCCTGCCGTTTTCCATCCGCATCCTACTCGAAGCCGCCCTGCGCCAGTGCAACGGCGTGGAAATCACCCAGGAAGATGTGAAAAACATTGCTGCCTGGACTCCAGCCCCCCCCTCTCCCCCATTTTCTGCGAAAATGGGGGAGGCTGGGGGGGGCCGCCCAGGCATCCCCCTCCTCCCCGCCCGCGTGGTCATGCAAGACTTCACCGGCGTCCCGGCAGTGGTGGATTTGGCCGCCATGCGCTCGGCAGTCGCCCGTCTGGGTGGCGACCCGAAGAAAATCAACCCGCTCGTGCCGGTCGATTTGGTCATCGACCATTCCGTACAGGTCGATTTCTTTGCCTCGCAGGATGCCCTGCAACGCAACACCGAGGTCGAATTCCAGCGCAATCGTGAGCGCTACGAGTTCCTGAAATGGGGACAGCAAGCCTTCAAAAACTTCCGCGTTGTGCCGCCCATGACCGGTATCGTCCACCAGGTCAATCTGGAATACCTGGCGGATGTCGTCATGGAAAAAGACGGCGTGCTGTTGCCTGATTCGCTGGTCGGCACAGACTCGCACACCACCATGATTAACGGCCTGGGCGTGCTCGGCTGGGGCGTGGGCGGCATCGAAGCCGAGGCCGTCATGCTCGGCCAGCCGATGGACATGCTCCTGCCGGATGTCATCGGCTTCAAACTGTACGGCAAACTGCGCGACGGCGTCACCGCCACCGACCTCGTCTTGACCGTGACCCAGATGCTACGCAACAAGGGCGTGGTTGAAAAATTCGTCGAATTCTACGGCCCCGGACTGGACAGCATGTCCCTGCCCGACCGCGCCACCATCGCCAACATGGCCCCCGAATACGGCGCGACGATGGGCTTTTTCCCAGTGGACGCCGAAACCCTGCGCTACATGACACTGACCGGACGTCCCGCAGATGTGATTGCCCGCACCGAGGCCTACTGCCGCGCCCAGGGCCTGTTCCGCGATACAACCGCCCCCGACCCCGAATTTACGGATACGCTCGAACTCGACCTGGATTCGGTGGTTCCATCTCTGGCCGGGCCGAAACGCCCGCAGGACCGCGTGCCGCTAACCGAGATGAAATCCACTTTCCACAAGGCGCTAACCGCCCCGGTAAAAGAACGCGGCTATGAGTTGAGCGACGAAGCCCTGGGACGTGAAGCCGTCTTTGGGACGAATGGCGGCTCGCAGACGATGAAACACGGCGCGGTGGTCATCGCCGCGATTACCTCCTGCACCAATACCAGCAATCCCTCGGTCATGGTGGCTGCCGGCCTGGTCGCCAAGAAAGCCGCCGAAAAAGGCCTGAACGTGAAGCCCTATGTCAAAACCAGCCTGGCCCCCGGTTCGCGCGTCGTGACAGAATATCTCAAAGCCGCCAACCTGCTCGA